>JAENVT010000441.1 GCA_016650435.1 Ilumatobacteraceae bacterium | reverse complement strand
TTCGGCTCGACCACCGGGCTCGGGCTGCCCGACGAGAGCGCAGGGATCATGAAGCCAGCCGCCGATTGGCAGGCTACGGAGAAAGTCACACCGCGCTACGGATACGGCTACGCGGCAACCTCGCTGCAGCTTGCGGCCGCCGTCAACACCATCGCTAACGGTGGCGTCTACGTCGCCCCGCGCCTGGTCTTGTCGACGATCGACGCAATTGGTCAGACGCACGATGCACCGCCCTCACCGTCCCACGAGGTCGTGACTCCCCAAACCGCCGCCACAATGACGTCGATGATGAAAGACGTCGTGTGCTACGGCACAGCGAAGTACGCCAAGGTGCCTGGCATGTCGGTGGCCGGCAAGACCGGCACCGCACTGCTGAAGCCCGACGTGGATCCGGCCATTGCTGCTGCACAGAAGCAGCAGGGAAGTCCGACGGTAACTACGGTTGCACCGACCGGCGAGACCAATCCGGCGGCGAACACCGACTACCAAGCAGGAGACGGCACGAAGGAGTACTTCTCGACTTTCGTAGGGTTCTTCCCGGCGGATCACCCTCAAGTCACCATCCTCGTTTCGATCGACCGGCCCGATCCCGCCAGCCAGGACTATTTCGGCGGCACGGCGGCCGGTCCGTTGTTCTCGACGCTGGCCACAATTGCAATGCACGAGTTACACGTCAGCCCCTCACCGAACGACAACGGCTGTCAAGACAGCGCAGGGTGACAGCAATGGCTCGCATGCTTCGCGAGATGGTCGAGCAGGCGGGCCTTGACCAGGTCGAGGTGATCGGCGACGACGTCGAGATCACCTCGGTCGACTACGACTCTCGCCAGGTCCACACAGGATCTCTGTTCTGCTGTCTCCGGGGCACGCAATTCGATGGGCACGCGTTCGCGCCAGCGGCTCGTGCTGCCGGCGCCGCAGCGCTGCTCGTCGACCACCGACTCGATCTCGACGTGTCGCAAATCGTGGTGCCGGACACCCGGTTTGCAATGGGCTGGCTGGCCGCAAGCTTCGTCGGGCATCCCGCCAGGGCGATGACGCTGATCGGTGTCACCGGCACGAACGGCAAGACCACCACCACCAGTTTGATCGCATCGATACTTGCCGCTTCCGGAAGGCCGACCGGCATGATCGGAACCCTCACCGGCGCACACACGACACCGGAGTCTCCCGATCTCCAGGCGCGGCTGGCCGAGTTCGTCGAAGATGGTGTGACCGATGTCGTGATCGAGGTGTCGTCGCATGCGCTCGAGTTGCAGCGCGTCGCCGGGTGTCATTTCGACATCGCCGTGTTCACCAACCTCGGCCGTGACCACCTCGATCTGCATGGCACTCCCGAGCGGTATTTCGCGGCGAAGGCCAAGCTGTTCCAGCCCGATCTGTCTGATGGCGCCGTGGTCAACATCGACGATCCGCATGGCCGGCTGCTGATGGACGTCGGGTCGATTCCCACCGAGGGTTTCGGTCTCGGCGATGTCGACAACGTCGTTGTGTCCGCGACCAGTCACAGCTACACGTGGCGCGGCGAATCGATCGAGGTGCCGATCGGCGGCGAGTTCAACGTGATGAACAGTCTTGCCGCGGCGACTGCGAGTGCCCGGATCGGCATCGATACAGCCGCGGTCAAGAACGGGTTGCAGCACGCGGCCGCTGTGCCCGGGCGGTTCGAGGCCGTGGTCGCCGGTCAGCCGTTCGCTGTCATCGTTGACTACGCCCACACCCCCGACGGGCTGGAGAAAGCGATCACCGCGGCACGACAGATCGCCGGTGACGCGGCCGTTCACGTCGTGTTCGGATGCGGCGGCGACCGCGATCGGGAAAAGCGTCCGCTGATGGGGGAAGTGGCATCGCGCTTGGCCGACGATGTCGTGATCACCTCCGACAACCCGCGATCCGAGGACCCGCTGGAGATCATCAATGCCACCATCGAGGGGGTGGCCCCCGACTACCGTGGCCGCGTTGTGATTGAACCAGATCGCCGACGGGCCATAGAGATCGCCATGCGCCGGGCATTGGCGGCAGATGTGGTTCTGATTGCCGGCAAGGGGCACGAACCAACCCAGACAATCGGGGACAAAGTGCTCGACTTCGACGATCGCAGTGTCGCCCGCGAACTCTTGGAAGCGCTCCGATGATCGCCGTCATGATCGCAGGTGCATGTTCGATGCTTGCTTCGCTGGCGGCGACGCGCTACCTGATCACGTTCTTCCGTAACCGCGGCAAGGGCCAGCCAATCCTGGGCAAAGAAGATCGTGGCCCAGATCACCACATGCACAAGCAGGGCACGCCGACGATGGGCGGACTTGCCATTGTGGTATCCGCGTTCTTCGGGTGGGTCGTCGCCCACTTCCGCCACGGCTTGGTCTTCTCCAACCAGGCAGCCATCGCCTGGGTCGGCATCCTGGTGCTGTCGGGCATCGGATTTCTCGACGACTACATCAAGGTCAACAAGGCGCACAACCGCGGCATCTTCTGGAAGAAGAAGAGCTACGTCACGCTGGCAATATCTATGGGCATCGCCTGGTGGCTCGTTGCGGCCACCGGCGTCAGCGAAACGATTTCGTTCACGCGCTACAACTGGCCGGGCTGGCACGTGCCCTGGCCGGTGTGGGTGGTGTTTGCCGGGGTCACGATCTGGAGCACCTCGAACGCGGTCAACGTCACCGACGGCCTCGACGGCCTTGCAGCAGGTGCCGGGCTCCTCGCGTTCTTGGCCTTCACGATCATCGCGTACTGGGCCTTTCGTAACCCCGAGATCTATGGAGTCACCACCAGTGCACTTCAGGGCAAGGGTGTGGTCAACCCCCTCGACCTCGCTGCGCTCGCCGCCGCGTTTGCAGGTGCCTGCGGTGGCTTCTTGTGGTTCAACGCGGCCCCGGCGCGCATCATCATGGGTGATGTGGGTGCCCTGGGAATCGGCACGGCCCTGGCCTTGCTGGCACTGACCACCGACACCCAGATCCTGCTCGTGCTGATCTGCGGCATCAACGTCTTCGAAGCCGGATCTGTTGCCGTGCAGATGGGCGTCTTCAAGGCATCAGGGCGCAAGCGCCGTCTGTTCCGCATGTCACCTATTCACCACCACTTCGAGTTGCTCGGGTGGCCGGAGACGACGGTCATCATCCGCTTCTGGCTGATCGCCGGAATTTGCGTGGCGACAGCGTTGGCCATCTACATCGGCGACTTCACGAGTTTGGAACTTCACCGATGACCGCGACAGCGCTCGTCTACGGCATGGCCATCTCCGGCGAGGCTGTCGCCAGGGCATTGCACGAACGCGGTTTTCGGGTGCTTGTAGCCGACGACATCACCAGCGATTCAAAGACCACAGCAGCGGCCGCTGTAAATGCGGATTTGATCGTTCAGCCCGATGCATCGACGCTCGACAAGTTGGTGGCGATGTCCGACATCGTCTGTCCGGCGCCGGGCGTTGCCGAGACACATCCGGTGATCTGCTCGGCTAACCGCGATGGCAAGCCCATCCGCAGCGAGATCGATTTGGCGTACGAATGGGAGCAGCAGCGCATCGGCGGTCCTCGGCCGATGCTTGCGGTGACCGGCACCGACGGCAAGACCACAACCACGATGATGGCTGCGGCGATGTTGCGCTGCGCCGGCCTGAAAGCCGCCGCGGTCGGCAACACCGAGCTGCCGCTGATCGCCGCCCTCGACACCGACGTCGATGCGTTCGTCGTCGAGTGCAGCAGCTTCCGGCTCAACTGGATCGACCACTTCCGCAGCGAAGCATCGGTGTGGTTGAACCTCGCTGAAGACCATCAGAACTGGCACGTCTCGATGCAGGCCTACGAGCGCGCCAAGACGCGCTTGTGGCGCCACAATCGACCCAGCGATGTTGCCGTTGGATATGCGGCCGACCCGGTCGTCATGCGCAACCTCGACGTTGCCGTCGGTCGCCGACTCACGTTTGGGTCCGACACTGCCGACTATCGACTCGTCGGCTCGACGTTGACGGGTCCGGCGGGTGCGCTTGCCGAGCGGGCAACGATGACTCGCGACCTTCCTCACGATGTCAGCAACGCACTGGCCGCGGCGGCGATCTCGATCGAGTCCGGACTGGCAACTCCGGCGGCCGTTGCCGAAGCGTTGGAGACCTTCGAGCATCCGCCCCATCGGATCGAGCCGATCGGGGAATTCGCCGGGGCGCGCTGGTTCAACGACTCGAAGGCGACGACACCGCACGCTTCCATCACGGCAATCCGTGGCTTCACCAACATCGTGCTGCTCGCGGGTGGCCGCAACAAAGGCCTCGATCTGGCCAGCATGGCCGACGAACACGATCGCGTGAAGGCCGTCGTCGCGCTCGGCGAGGCCGCCCCGGTGATTCACGACGCGTTTGCCCGCTGGTGCCCTGTTGTCGATGCCTCATCGATGCACGACGCTGTCGCCGCGGCGGCCTCGTTCGCTGCGCCCGGCGACACCGTGCTGCTGTCTCCCGCGTGCGCCAGCTTCGACTGGTATCCCGATGGCGGCTACCCGGCGCGCGGCGACGACTTCAAGCGCCTGGTGCACGCCTATTTCGAGAGTGGAACGCGATGACCTCCTCGACGACCGTGATCGGCGATCGCCGCAGGCAGGCGCTCGATCGGGCCGCGGCCTTGCGCAGGCACCCCAGCCGGCGCATGGCGGCGAAGCCTGGCGCGCCGCCAACCGTCGCGTTCTACGCGATCGCCGTGGTCGTCGCTGTTTTCGTGATGCTCGGCCTCGTGATGGTGCTGTCGGCCTCGTCGATCAACCAGTTCCATCAAGGCCACTCGCCATTTCGTATCTTCAACAAACAGGTGATGTGGGCCGGGCTGGGTTTGGTGGGTCTGTGGATCGGTATGCGCGTGCCGTATCACTTCTGGCGCCGCCTGGTCCTGCCCTTCCTGATCATCTCGTACGGGATGATGTTGCTGCCCTTCATCCCCGGCGTCGGCGACAGGGTCAACGATGCCAACGCGTGGATCGCAATCGGGCCGCTGTCGCTGCAGCCCTCCGAGTTCTTGAAGCTCTCGGTTCTGTTGTACTGCGCCAACCTGTTGGCCAAGCGCAGGGACGAGATGGCCAACCCGCAACGCACGCTGGTTCCGGTGATGCTGGTCGCAATCGTCGGCAGCGGCTTGTGCCTGGTGCAGAGCGATCTCGGCTCGGCGATCGTGCTGGCATCGATCGTGTTCGTCGTCGCCTTCATCGCCGGTGCACCGCTGCGGCCCATGGCGGGGGCGGCAAGCATTGGTGCACTCGGCGCTCTTGCCTTCATTGTCTCCAGTCCACGCCGTCAGGCTCGATTCACCGCCTTCCTCGACATCGCCGCGCACAAGGACCACCTCAGCTACCAGACCTACCAGGCGATGATCGCGTTGGCACAAGGGGGCCTAGCCGGAGAAGGCGTTGGCCAGGGCAAGAACAAGCTCGGCGACTTCTTGCCGTTGGCGCACAGCGACTTCATCTTCGCTGTCATCGCCGAAGAGTTGGGGATGATCGGTGTCATTGCCGTGCTCGGCGGATTCCTGATCCTGGCCTACGCCGGTGTGCAGGTCGCGTTGGCAACGCAGGACCGCTTCGCCAGCCTGCTGGCCGGCGGCATCGTCATCTGGTTCGTCGTCCAGACGATCATCAACGTCGGCGGGGTCACCGGAATGATGCCGGTAACCGGCCTGACGCTGCCGTTCTTCTCCGCTGGCGGCAGTTCTCTGTTCGTCACGATGACCGCGGCGGGGCTGCTGCTCAACGTGGCTCGCAACGTGAGGTGACTGTGTCATGACCAACCCTGGCGTCGCCTACGCCGTGGTGACGGGTGGCGGCACGTCGGGGCACGTGCTTGCTGCGTTGGCGGTCGCCGACGCACTCGTCGCTCGTGGCCACGATCACGATTCCATCCACTACGTCGGCGCAACGCGCGGCGTCGAGCGCCGACTGCTGCCACCCACCCGGTATGACTATACGTTGCTCGATGTCACAGGCCTGCAACGGTCCTTGTCGATCCGCAACCTTGCCTTCTTTCCCAAACTTGTCGGCTCGACGTGGCGGGCGCTGCGGTTGATCCGCAAGCTGTCGCCGGAGGTGGTCGTCAACGTCGGGGGATACGCCAGCTTTCCCGCCACGGCCGCGGCGATGCTCAGCCGCGTGCCATACGTCGTGGTCAGCTACGACCGCCGACCCGGTCTGGTGTCGAAGCTCATGGCGCGCCGCGCCGCGGCATGCGCGGTGGCCTTCGAGGGATCGACGCTGCCACGAGCAGAGCCGACGGGCGCACCGGTTCGCCAAGAGGTGTTGAACATCGATCGCGCCCGCGATCGCGATGGGGCCCGTTCGCAGCTCGATCTGCCACTCGACCGATTCGTGTTCGCTGTGTTCGGCGGCTCGCTAGGCGCCAGACGCCTGAACGAGGTCGTCGCGGAAACGGTCGAACGCCTGGCCGACCGACGCGACCTGGTCATCTATCACGTTGTCGGCGAACGCAATATGCCCGATGCCGCGCCCGCTCGCGACGGCAGCCACGGCATCATGTATCGAGTGCTTGGATACGAGGACCGCATGCCCCTGGTGTATGCCGCAGCCGATCTGATGATGACGAGAGCGGGCGCAGCAACGATCGCCGAGCTTGCCACCGTCGGCATGCCGGCCATCATCGTTCCGTGGCCCGGCGCGGCCGAGAACCATCAGGTCGACAACGCACGCGAGCTCAGCGACCAACATGGCGCGGTGCTGATCGAAGAGCGCGACCTCACAGCGGATCGACTGATCGCCGAGCTTGCCCAGCTCATCACCGACCCAGCCGAGTTGGCGGCGATGTCGTCCGCTGCGGTCGCGATCGGGGAGCGTCACCATGGCACCACTCTCGTCGATCTGATCGAACGGGTGGCGTCGTCGTGAGCGGTGTGCCGCACAGCCCTCTGGATCTATCCACGCCTCAACGACTCCATGTCGTCGGCGTCGGCGGACCGGGTATGAGCGCGATCGCGATCGTGTTGGCCGAGATGGGGCACCGGGTCAGTGGCAGCGACATTCGCGAACGTCCTGTGCTGGAGCGCGTGCGAGCTGCGGGGGTCGAGGTGCATGTCGGGCACGACCGCCGACACGTCGCCGGTTGCACGGCCGTGACTGCATCGACCGCGGTACCCGCCAACAACATCGAGCTCGACGAAGCAGCGAAGACGGGCATCGCAGTACTGACCCGCGCCGGGATGCTGTCGTCAATCTGCGCCCAGGCCAGGTCGCTCGGTGTTGCCGGGACGCATGGCAAGACGACCACGACATCGATGCTGATGCTGATCCTGTCTGCCGCCGGCCTGCGGCCTTCGTTCATCATCGGCGGAGACGTGACCGACATGGGCACCGGAGCGCAGTGGACCGATGGCGAGTGGTTGGTGGTGGAGGCGGACGAGAGTGACGGCACACATCTGGAGTTGCCGCTGTTCGGCACGATGCTGACCAACGTCGAAGTCGATCATCTGGACTTCTACGGGACCGAAGCGGCAATCATCGCCGGGTTCGATCAATACCTCGCCCAGGTCGCCGGGCCGAAGGTGCTGTGCGTCGACGACTCGGTCTGTGCCGAACTGGCGGGTCCCCATGGTGCGATCACGTACGGAATCTCGCCCGTTGCGGAATACCGCGCCGTCGACATTCGTGCGGAGCACGGCTCGTACAGCTTCACTGTCGAACAATCCGGCGCGACGCTCGGCACGGTCGATCTGCCATTGCGCGGAGTTCACAACGTGCGAAACGCACTGGGTGCCTTGGCGATGGCGTGCTCGGTCGGTGTCGACTTCGATGTCGCCGCGCGGGCATTGGCCAAGTTCGGCGGAGTAGCTCGTCGTTTCGATCTTCGCGGCATCGATGGCGGCGCGGCGCTGGTCGACGACTACGCGCACCTGCCGAGTGAGATCAGCGCTGTGTTGTCTGCTGCACGAAGCAGCGGCGATGGCTGGCGACGTGTCGTTGCGGTGTTTCAACCCAATCGGTTCAACCGCATGGCGGTGATGTCGCCCGCGTATCGCGATGCGTTCGTCGACGCCGATCTGGTAGTGCTCACCGACATCTACCCTTCCGGTACAACACCCATTCCTGGCGTCACGGGGAAACTTGTCGTCAACGCCGTGCTCGATGCCCACCCGTCGACACGCATGGCGTGGATGCCGCGCCGCAACGATCTGATCGAGTACCTCGCCCACGAACTCCGCGACGGCGATGTCTGCATCTCGATGGGTTGCGGTGACATCGCGTCGCTTCCCGACGAAGTGCAGCAACGTCGGGCCGAGCTCAGGGTGCTGGCGAATTGAACCTGGCCGAGCGCCTGCGAAGCGCCATCTCGGATCTCGGTCCGCTCGGCCGTGTCGACGAGCCGCTTGGCCCGATGACGACCTATCGGGTCGGTGGCGCGGCAGCCATCTTCGTCAGCCCTCGGTCGATGACCGATCTCCACGAAGTCGCCGACGTGATCGCCCGCTACGAGCTCCCCGTGTTGGTGGTCGGCAGGGGATCGAACCTGTTGGTCGCCGACGCCGGGTTCGCCGGTGTTGCGCTGAGCCTGGCCGAGTGGGCCGACGGCATCGAGGTAACGGACAGCAATGTCGTCGCCGGTTCAGCCGTCGCGCTGCCGGTGCTGGCTCGGCGTACGGCCGCGGCAGGGTTGACCGGTTTCGAATGGGCGGTCGGTGTTCCCGGGTCGATAGGCGGTGCAGTGCGGATGAACGCGGGCGGGCATGGCTCCGACATTGCCGCGTCGCTCGTTCGCGCCGAGATCTTCGATCTGTACAACCGGTCGTCGGGGTGGCGGATTGCCGACTCCCTCTGCCTGCGTTTCCGTGGCTCGAACCTCGCCGACCACGAGATCGTTCTCACAGCTGAGCTGGCCTTGGCGCCGGGCGATATGGATCACTCGGAGCGCGAGATTGCCGAGATCGTGCGGTGGCGCCGCGAGAACCAACCCGGCGGCCAGAATGCCGGTTCAGTGTTCGTCAATCCGGTCCCCGGTCAACTGTCGGCGGGCGAGTTGATCGATCGCGTCGGTCTGCGCGGCTTTCGTGTCGGTGGCGCGTTCGTGTCTGACAAGCACGCCAATTTCATCCAGGCCGGCGATGGCGCGACCGCCGCCGACGTGAAGGCAGTGATCGACCAGGTACGAGAACGCGTGGCCGCCGGCACGGGCTTCGAACTGCGCAGCGAAGTTCGCCTCGTCGGATTTGCCGAGGCTGGCATGGCGCGGCCGGAGGGTTCGACGAATGGCTGAGAAAGAGCCGACGAGGCCCGACTCCGAAGACGTGCCCGACGTCGTCCTCGAAGAGCTGCTGGCCGCATTCTCGAAGCAGGACGCCGAGGCGATCGACTTCGACGATCCGTCGATCGACCGAATGCTGGGCCTCGGCGACAGCCTCAGGCAGGTCGAAGCCAACACCGATGATGCCAAGACCGATGATGCCAAGATCAGCGATGACGCCAAAACCGTCGACACTGATCCGGATACAACAACGCCGTCGGAGGTCACCGACTCGCTGACATCGTCGAACACCGTTGCGCTGGTGCCCACAGCCGATGAGGATCCGCAGGGCGAATCCGCCGACAAGCTGACCGACGCAGCGCCGGCCAGTTCGCGCAAGGTCATCGTCATCGGCGACGACGATCGGCCAGACGCGCTCTATCTCGACGAAGAAGCCGGGTCCCGTCTGCGCGAAGTCCACACCGGCGAGGGCGACACGACAGGCGGTCGCTCGACGATCATCATCAAGGATCTCGACGAAAGCGGCAGCATCGAGGCCTTGCCGGCGAGATCGTCGGGATCGATGGATCCGCGGGTCCGAGCCCGGCGGATCGCCGTGCGACGCGCCAAGGGGAGAAAGCGGTTGATCTGGGTGGCGATCGCCGCGGCGATCTTGCTGGTTCTGGTCGGTGCCGTCGCAGTCCTCGCGTCGTCGCTGTTCGATGTGCGCACGATCGACGTGCAGGGAGCGGTGTACACCGACCCGCAACAGTTGTCGGCGATCGTCGACAAGGTCCGCGGCGAGGCGATCTTGCTGGTCGACACTCGGCAGATCGAGCGCGAGCTCGAGGGCATTGCCTGGGTCGAGTCGGCCCGCGTGTCGACGGATTTCCCCCACAGGGTGTTCATCGACATCCGCGAGCGCAAACCGATCGCCACGTTTGCGGGTTCCGATGGAAAATTCAGGGTCATCGACCGTGACGGCCGGGTCCTCGACGTCGTCGACGGTGTCCCGATCGACTACATGCTCGTAACTGGGGCAAACCCCGACGTCGACCGTGGCCAATTTGCCGGCAGACCGTTCGCCTCCGCAGCCCAGCTGGCGATTGCTTTACCCGGCCAAATTAGGGTTCTGACCAGGTCGATTGGCGTCGACGCGACCACCGGCGACCTGAAGATGCAGCTCGGCGACACGCTCGAGGTGCAGCTCGGCCCCACTGCCGACCTGTCGTCGAAGCTCGTTCGTCTGCTTTCGCAGGTTCGCGAGGGTCTCGAGGGCATTTGCGGGCTCGATGTGTCGACGTCGGAGATCTCGCGGACGCCGTGCTGATGATGACGATGTCCACCGATTTCGGCGCCGGACGTGCGAGACTTGGCGAAACAGGCGTTGACATGCCTCAATCCATTCGCCAATCAGCACTACGGAGGCTTCCCTGATGGCAGGCGCACCTCAAAATTATCTCGCGGTCATCAAGGTGAT
>JAENVT010000440.1 GCA_016650435.1 Ilumatobacteraceae bacterium | reverse complement strand
TGCGTCGCTGCGTGCCCTCGACCTCAAACTCGATGACTCGACGCTGGCGTCGATCGACACCATCTTCCCCGGCCCGGGTGGCACCGCCCCCGAGGCTTACTCTTGGTAGATCAGGGCGCCAGAGCCCTGAACCCTTGCACTGGCAGGTTTCTGAGGACGCCGTAGCTGATCACAACTATCGGCAGAATCACGGCGAGCCATCGTCCGGCACGTTTCGGCAGACGCATCGGCACAGCACCCCACGAGACTCGCAGCCACGCGAACCACACGGCCACGATCGCCGCCAGCGCCAATGGGGTGAAGATGTTGTACCCAAGTGCAGCCCCCACGTGGCCGGGCAGCAGCTGGTAGGTGCCTCGGGTGAGGCCGCAACCCGGGCACCACAACCCGGTCATCTGGTGGAACACGCACGTCGGATATCGAGAACCACCAGCGCCGGGATCGTGGGTTACCAGAAATGCAGCAGAGGCCGCCAGCGCACCGCCGCAGGCGATCGGGGCAGCCCGGCGACCGAGATCACCGTGCAGCGACGCCGGCAGACCGAGTTCCATCACCTCATGGTACGACGCGGGGCGTTGTGGACTCGCTGTTTCCCCGCCACGATGGACGGCCATGTTGCAGGTCCAAGCGCTCTCGGTGGAAGTTGGTGGTCGCCAGATCATCAACGGCGCCTCATTCACCGTGATGCCGCGCGACAAGGTCGGCCTGGTTGGTCGCAACGGTGCTGGCAAGACCACCCTTTTCCGAGTCCTCGGAGGAGCGCTGGAATCAACGGGTGGCAAGATCTTGCGTAAGGGCGGGTTCGGCTATCTGCCTCAGGACCCGCGCATCGCCGGGGTGCTCGATGGGCGAACGGCCATCACGCATGTGCTGTCCGGTCGAGGCATCGACGAGGAACTGATCCGACTCGAGAAGTTGCGCATCACGATGGAGGAAGACGCGAGCGAGCGCAACGTAGCCCGGTACAGCCGGGCCCAGGACGAATTCGCGACCTCCGGTGGTTACGGCGCCGAGAGCGAAGCGCGTTCGATGGCTGCCGGTCTTGGTCTGCAGGGCGACCGCTTGGAGTTGCCGATCGGCGTGCTCAGCGGTGGCGAACGGCGCCGGGTCGAGTTGGCCCGCATCCTGTTCGCCGGGTCCGACGTGTTGCTGCTAGACGAGCCGACCAACCACCTCGATATCGACGCAAAGATGTGGCTGCTGCAATTCCTGCGCGCCTACCGAGGTGCGCTGCTCGTGATCAGTCACGACATCGACCTGCTCGACGAAGCGATCACTCGCGTGCTGCACCTCGACCGCCCGGCCGAGGAAGCGGTCGGCGAGTTGGTCGAGTACAAGGGCACCTTCAGCCAGTACCGAACCTCGCGAACGAGGGATGAAGAGCGGCTGGCCAAGAAGGCTGTGTTGCAGGCCAAGGAGATCGCCCGAATCCAGACTGTCGTCGATCGTTTCGGTGCCAAAGCCAGCAAGGCGGCGATGGCGCACAGCAAGGAAAAGCACATCATCCGGCTCGAGGCCCAACGCGTGCACGTCCACAAGGGCGATCGCACGTTGCGGGTGAAGTTCCCCGATCCTCCCGCCAGCGGCACCACGGTCATCACAGCGAACGGGTTGTCGAAGGCCTACGGCGGCCCGCCGGTGTTCGAGGACGTGACGTTCGACGTCGGTCGCGGTGACCGGCTGCTGGTGCTAGGTCTCAACGGTGCCGGCAAGACAAGCCTCTTGCGAATTCTGGCCGGCGAGACCACGGCGAACCTCGGGATGTTCAGCTTCGGCCACAACGTCAACGTCGGCTACTACGCGCAGGAGCACGACAACCTGCAAGGCGATGCTTCACTGCTCGACAACATTCGATCTGCCGTGCCGACCGATCTCATCTTCACCGAGACGCAGCTGCGCGGGATGCTGGGGATGATGGGCCTCAGCGGCGAGAAGGTCTACCAGGAGAGCGGCACGCTATCTGGTGGCGAGAAGACCAAGCTGGCGCTCGCCATGTTGATGGTTGGCCACAACAACTTGCTACTGCTCGACGAGCCGACCAACAACCTCGATCCGCCCAGCCGGCAATCGGTCACCGACAGCTTGAAGGCGTGGAAGGGCACCATCGTCTTCGTCAGCCACGACACCGAATTCGTCGAACAACTACGACCGACCAAGGTGCTGCTGATGCCCGATGGTCAGGTCGACTACTTCAACAGGGACTGGCTCGAACTCGTTTCGCTGGCGTAGTCGGGCCGGCATTCGTCGAAGTGTTGCTCCTGGGCACCAGGTACGGTGCTGTGGGGCAACACTTCGTCAGTTCTCGCAGGCCGGGTGCCGCCTACGCGGATCGGCCGAACGCGAACACGATGGAGGCGGTGAGCACCGCGGTCGCGAGGGCCAAAATCGCGCGAAGAGGCCACTGGCTGCGCGCAGCCACGAATAAAACGACGAGTGCGCCGATGACCACCTCGATCATCCAGTATCGCCAATCGGTCGTGTCCGCAATCGTGCTCCAGCCATGCAAGCCTTCGCCGAGCAGTATCCAGCCGACCGCTGATAGCCCGACCCCGCGGCGCAGCCCGGTCTCGGTGGACCACGCTACCGCCACGCCGAGCGCTGACCCGGCGAGTACGGCCGCCGTGAGCCACAGCACCACCGTCGATTTGGCGTTTGTGCCGCCGCGCAGGTCTGTGGCCAGTGCGTAGCCGAGCTCGCAGCATGCCAGCGTGAGCATCGCGGCGACGACCGCCGGCGCCAAGCGGCGGTTGTAACGGGCTACGAGGAATGCGGCTAGAGACCACGGTCCAGCAGAGTTAGCCAGCGACGTCGTTGCGTCACTGAGCCAACCTTGACCATATGCCGTCACGGCACCGACGCCGACCCCAACTGCAACGGCCGCCGACAGACCGACTCCTACCCCAGGGCGATTGACCTGGCGCGGCTGTCTTCGATCAACGCTGGCACCGAAATGGGCCGATACGGCCCACTTCGCGCCCTGCGTTGCGAGTTCCTCGATGAGCGTCAGCGAACAGACGCGCGGAGCGTCTTTAGTTCAAGGGGTGCGCGCACAAACATTTCGGGTGGTGGTATCGACGCGCACCGAGCAGCAATTCGGTGCGGGTCGAACCTTGTGGAGTCTTTCGAGGGACCCAGGTGGGCGCCAAGAACTCCACAGGACCGTTCGGCCGAGGGGAACGTCAGCTGACCTTGACCGGTGTGCCGCCGAACGGTCTGTTGACCATCTCGAAGAAGTCGTTGCCCTTGTCGTCGACGACGATGAACGCGGGGAAGTCGCGGACTTCGATCTTCCAAATCGCTTCCATGCCGAGCTCGGCGTATTCGAGCACGTCGACCTTGGTGATGCAGTCCTGGGCCAAGCGGGCCGCCGGACCACCGATCGAGCCAAGATAGAAGCCCCCGTAGGTCTTGCACGCGTCCGTGACCTGGCGACTGCGATTGCCCTTGGCAAGCATGACGAAACTTCCCCCAGCGGCCTGGAACTCGGCGACGTAGCTATCCATGCGTCCGGCCGTGGTCGGGCCGAACGATCCGCTGGCCATGCCTTTCGGCGTCTTAGCCGGGCCGGCGTAGTACACGCAGTAGTCACGCATGTACTGCGGCAAACCGAGGCCCTCGTCCAGACGCTCCTTCAACTTGGCGTGGGCGATGTCGCGGGCGACGACCATCGGCCCGGTCAACATCACCCGAGTCTTCACCGGGTAGCGACTTAGATCGGCACGGATCTCGTCCATCGGTCGGTTGAGGTCGATGGCCACAGCTTCACCGTCGAGATGTTCATCGGCCACGTCGGGCAAGTAGTGCGCAGGGTCCGTTTCGAGTTGCTCGAGGAACACACCGTCGGCGGTGATCTTGCCAACCGCCTGACGATCAGCGCTGCACGACACGGCCATAGCCACGGGGCAACTGGCGCCATGCCGTGGAAGGCGGATGATTCGCACGTCGTGGCAGAAGTACTTGCCGCCGAACTGCGCACCGATACCTGTCTGCTGACTGAGCGTCAGGACCTTCGATTCGAGATCCAGATCGCGGAATGCATTCCCCGCACTGGATCCGGTCGCGGGCAGCCCATCGAGGTACTTGGTGCTGGCCAGCTTGGCGGTTTCGACGGCGAACTCGGCGGAGGTTCCTCCGATCACGACGGCCAGATGGTACGGCGGACACGCCGCTGTGCCCAACGTCTTCATCTTCTCGAACAACCACGGGAGGAGTGTCTTCTCGTTGAGCAGAGCTTTCGTCTCCTGGAAGAGATAGCTCTTGTTGGCGCTGCCGCCACCCTTGGCGATGAACAAGAACTTGTAGGCGTGGCCATCGACCGCGGCGATCTTGATCTCGGCCGGCAGGTTGTTGCCGGTGTTCGTCTCTTCGTACATCGTCAGGGGTGCCATCTGGCTGTATCGCAAGTTGGACGTGAGATAGGTGTTGTAAACGCCGCGGGCGATTGCTGCCTCGTCGCCCCCGCCAGTCAGCACGAACTGGCCCTTCTTTGCCTTGATGATCGCAGTGCCGGTGTCTTGGCACATCGGCAGCACGCCACCGGCGGCAATGTTGGCGTTCTTCAACAGGTCGAGGGCGACGAACCTGTCGTTGTCGCTTGCCTCAGGGTCGTCGAGGATGTTGCGCAGTTGTTGCAGGTGGGCCGGACGCAATTGGTGGGCGATGTCGCGCATCGCGGTCTCGGTAATCAGCGTCAGGGCCTCTGGCTCCACGCGTAGGAACGTGCCGGCATCCGTGTCGATCGTCGACACGCCATCGGTGGTCAACAGCCGGTATTGGGTCGTGTCAGGCCCAAGCGAAAGCAGCTCGGTGAAGGCGAACTCTGGCATGACCTCACGCTACGGCGCGGGGACGTGCGGCCCACACATCACGCCGCGGCGATCAGGGCGTTGGCCTTGGCGATCGCATCATCGATCGAGATTGCGAAACCGATGTTCGACGCGTTGACGCCGGCGTAACTTGCGGCAACCGCGGTGTTGATTCCAATCACCTGGCCGGCGCTGTTGACAAGGGCACCACCCGAGTTGCCGGAACTGATCGCCGCATCGGTCTGGATCAAGCCTGTCAGCGTGCCCGAATCGAAGTCGAGCGATCGGTTGAGAGCCGACACGATTCCCTGGGTCACGGTCATGCCGCCCTCGAGTGCCAATGCGTTGCCGATGGCTACCACCGGATCACCGACGGTGACCGAAGCGGATGATCCGAAGTGAGCAGCCACCAGGCCGGCGGTGTTGGTGACTCGCAGCACGGCGATGTCCGCTGTCGCGTCGGCCGCAACCAATTGGGCATCACGTGCCGGCCCGCTGCCGACGGTGACGGTGATGCTGGTTGCACCGTCAACGACGTGGGCGTTGGTGATGATGTATCCCGCGGCAGCATCGAAGACCACGCCTGTGCCCGCACCCTGGCCTTGGCTTTGGAACGGGCCGCGGCCGGACTGGATCACCGTATCGATCGACACGACCGAGGGCTCGACGGAGTCGAGCACAGCTGCGACATTGATCCCTGCGACCTGCAGCGAGACCGCGTTCGCTTGCACCGCCGATGATGCCCCGCTGCTGCTCGTCGATTCATCACCGAGGCGCCCGCCGATGAACCCGGCACCGGCGGCAACACTGGCCACGACGACCCAGCTCGCCGCGATACGCATCGATCGTGAGCGCCGCACCGGTGCCTGCGGCGTCTCGATCACGGGGGTCGGCTCTTCGGCGGGAGGTCCCCACGGTGGGGAGGTGACAGATTCGAATATCGGAGGGCCTTCGTAGCTGTTGTCCATGTCGCGATCGTGAGCCCCGAAGAAAAGAGGTACACGTGCCCATGGTGAGACCTCGGTGAGAGGCAGCTCGAATTACTTCAGAAGTGAGAGTGCGGGACGACTACGGCGGCACTGGCTGGCTCAGTGCCTGGTCGACGGCGGCCTGTTCGGCGGGTGTCGCTGCAGCGTGCGGATGAATCGCTCCGTCGGCGATCAACTCTGGGATGTCGAGGACGCGTACATCTGGACTGAACGGCAACGGCGCCACTCCGCCTTCGACAGTGGAGAGTGCGGGCGAAGCAGCGATCAGTTCCAGCACGTTGCGCTCGGCATTCGCCCGGTTGGCCCATTCGTTCCCGTTCGAGCGCAGTGCGCTGATGTTCATCGCCGTTGCCCCGATCAACAACAGCCGACCCGCCCACACCGCGGGTGAGGCGATCCGTGCCAGCTGGTCGACGGCGACCCCAAACGCGGGGATGAGCAATGCCGCGGCGACGTACACATAGCGCGAATTTGCGGCAGTCTCGACGCCGAGCCCGGCGCGTTCAATGCCGAGCCCGATGTAGATCAACGTCGCAGTGACAGCGAGCGAGAACATGAGATCGTGGGCGGCGGTGTCGCGGCGCCGCCATAGCAAAATCGCAAGCGTGGCGAGCAGCGAGATCCCCACCAGTGACGCCGTCGCGGTCAATCCCTGGAACACGGCCGACAACCCGCGGTTGACGTACGGAGGCATCTGTGACAGCGACCGCGACGACCCGCCAGCGGGATCCTGGCCCCAGAACAGCCACCACCATGCCGAGGCCAACGCAGTAGGAATGGTGGCGATTACCGCTGCCTTCCAGCGTCGACGTAGGAGTGTGAACAACAAGGTTCCGACGATGAAGAAGGGCCCGAATCCTGACGAGGCCACTGCAATCAGACCGGCCACGACACCGAACGCATCGCGACGATCGGGTGGGCCGTCGTGGTCGATCATCATGAGGTGCACCAGAAATGCGAGCAACGACAGGTTGTAGACGAGTTGGATGGCGAAGACGATGTTCTCCCATCCGCTGCCGAACACGGCAAGCGTCCCGGCGAGGATCGTTGCTGTCCAGGGTGACACCCCGACTCGCAGGCTGAGCTTGCGGACGAGCACCGCAATCCCGAGGTGACACGCCATTGTCGGGATCAGGTACGGCCAGTACGAGCCGGTGCCGAAGATCGCGTGGATGACTCTGTACACGACGATCGGAATGGTCATCCAATGGCCGTCTTGAGCGATGAAGAGCATGTCGGCGAGGCCGGTGTTCTGATGAATTCGTTCGCGGGTGAACAGGAATGCCCAGTCGTCGCGAATGAACCATTGGTTGCGACCGACGAAATACAGAACAACGAGCGAACCTGCCAACACCGCGCGGAACGCCCACAGAGCACCGTCGTCGGAGCCTGCCCAGGCGACACCGCGCCGCACGCGGGTTTCAACGTCCACGAATCACCATGTTCCACCACAATGCCAGGAGCTGGCGGGCGCTTCGGGCGATGGCTGGCAATCGGAAGAACTGCGACTTGCCGGACGGCCGGAAGTAGTGATGTACGGGAATCTCGACAAACCGTGCATCAGCCCGATCGAACGAACGCATCATCTCGACGCAGATCACACCGGAGGTCGACGTCAGCGGACGATCGATGATCAGCTGACGGCGGAACATACGGAAGTCGCAATCGGTGTCGCGTACCTTCAGGTTGAAGAGCAACTTGACCACGTGGTGATAGAACCGACCGATCAGCTTGCGATACCACGAGTCGCCTCGACCGATCTTGTAGCCCTGAACGACGTCGATGTCGTCGGTGGCCAACGGCACGAGCAGCGCGGCCTCGCTCGCGTCGTACTGCGCATCGCCGTCGGTGTAGAAGATCCAATCGTGCTGCGCTTCGCCGAACCCACTGAGCAACGCCTTCCCGTAGCCGCCGTTCGTCTCGTGGTGAACAACGCGAAGCCATGGTCGGTCGACAGCCAGCTTGTCGAGCACTGGTCCTGAATCGTCTGCCGATCCGTCGTTGACGACAATCACTTCTACTTCTGGGACCAGAGGTGACAGTGCTGCATACGCGTTGTCGACCAGACCTCCGATGGTATTTTCATCGTTGTAGCACGGAAACACTGCTGACACGCTGGCCACGGCTGTCATTCGGCCAACCCGGCCAAAGCGGTGCACGCACGGTCGACTTCGGCCTCGGTCATCTCCGGAAAGCATGGCACGCTGATGCACTCAGCGGCCCATGCCTCGGCCTGCGGACACGAGGCGTGCGGCAGATCGCGGTATGCGGGCTGCTGTGTGATGGCCAGTGGGTAGTGGATCGCAGTGGCTATGCCGTCACGCTCCAACGCGGCTCGTGTGCCAGCGCGGTCGACGGTGCGAACGACGGCGAGGTGATAGGCGTGGGTCGCCTGCGTCGCCTGCCAGAACAGGCCAGGGGCCGCCTGTCGATAGCGGGTGACTATTGCCCTCCTTTGAGCGACGTCGGCTGCCAGATCGCCGAGGGCGAGGCGCAACCATGCCGCCTCCAGTTCTGACATTCGAAAGTTCTGGGAGACGAGTTCGTGCACGTACTGAGCTGTCATACCGTGCACGCGCAAGGTACGAACGTGTGCGGCGAGGTCTGCGTCACTGGTGACGATGGCCCCGCCGTCGCCGATTCCCCCGAGGTTCTTGGTGGGATAGAAGCTGTACGCCGTCGCCGCGGAACGACCGGGATCGTGCAGAGCACCGTGGGCCTGCGCAGCGTCTTCGATGACCGTGAGGTCGGTAACGGGCAGAGGGGCCGGATAGCCATAGAGGTGGACGAGGATGACCGCCTTGGTCCGCGGTGTGCGCCCAGCTTCGACAGTCTCGGTAGTGATGCACGCGGTGTGCGGATCGACCTCGATCGCCCGCGGAACAGCACCGACCGCGCAGACCGCAGACGCCGTGGGAACCGCCGTGAAGGCGGGCACCAACACTTCGTCACCGGCACCGATGCCAGCGGCGGCCAGAGCGAGTTGCAGCGCCGCAGCTCCCGACGAGACGACCACGCAATGAGGCGCCTCGAGCCATTCGGCAAATTCGGATTCGAACGCGGACAGCTCAGTCCCGAGAAGGAAACTGCCACTTGCTGCGATTCGCTCCGCCGCTTTCGCAAACTCCGAGGAAAACCGCTGTCCGCGCCGACTCAGGTCGACGACAGGTACCACGGGTGACCACGATAGAAGGTTGCGGTGGCCCGAAGGCCCATATCGAGTGTCGTCGTCGCCTTCCATCCCAGGACTTCTGCGATCGTCGTGCAGTCTGTGTGGAACGACCCGATATCGATGCGCTGATGATCTTCGGGCCATGGGACGAAGGTGAGCCCGCCGTTGCTGCCGGTCGTTTCGATGATCGCCCCACCGATTTCCGCCAACGAGTGATCGATGACGTTGCCAACGTTGAACACCCTGCCAATAGCCTCGGGTGCTGTTGCGACCAACAATGCTTCGACGACATCGTCGACATAAACGCAATCTCGTCGTTGCGCACCGTCTCCGAAGATGCGGATCTCTTCACCCAACAACGCCTTGCGGATGAAGACAGGCAGGAAGCCCAATTCGTCGCTGGTCAATCGTTGGCGTGGCCCGTAGACGTTGGTGAGTCGAAGGCTCGTCGTCGGCATCGCGTACGCCGTGTGGTACACCAGGTGCAGTTGCTCACCGGCTAATTTCGACACTCCGTTGACATCCATCGGGCTGGTCGGATGCAGTTCGTCAACTGGTGATCGCAGCGGTCGTCCGTAGACCTGTCGCGTCGACGTGTGCACGACGCGCGCTGTCGGATTGACGCGACGAAGTATCTCTAGGAACGACGCGTGCGTCACGGCGTTGACGTGAAGATCGTGCAATGGGTCGCGCATCGATGCCAGGTGGCTGACCTGACCGGCGAGGTTGAACACGATGTCTGCATCGGCGACTGCATCAGCCACCACACCGTCGCCGATCTCCGCCTCGACGATTTCAACATTGAGTCCTTCGACGTTGCGCCGGTCTCCGCCGTGACCCTCGACCAACGCATCGATGATGCGCACGGTCGCACCGCGTCGGATCAGTTCGTGGGTCGTGTTGGCTCCGATGAACCCGAGGCCACCGGTGACCACGCATACGGTGGACGACAGGTCAGTGCTTTGGGGCATCTCGCGATGTTAGAGATCTCGGCGTGCAAGGATCGGAAACATGGACGATGACGAGTATCAGCGGATGGTCGCGGCAGGCGAGCACCACTGGTGGTTTCGGTCAACTCGATCCTTGCTGGAACTATTGATCGCCAAGCATCTACTGCCCGTTGACGGTGGCTCGATGTACCTCGATGCCGGCGGTGGATCTGGCGCGACCGGGTCGTGGTTGGCCGACCGGGCAACGACCGTTCTCGACGACTTCGAACCAATTGCGCTGCAAGCTGCGGTATCCGATCACGCTGGATATCGAGCAGTGCGAGCCGACATCAATCACATCCCGCACCGTGCCGCCGCATTTGACGCCGTCTTGTGCGTCACAGCGCTGTGCCACCGGATGAACCCCGATCCGCAGGCAATCGTTCGGGAGTTCGCCCGAGTGGCGAAGCCTGGCGGGCTGGTGTGTCTGATGGAGCCGGGCGGCAAGCGACTGTGGCGCGGGCACGACGACGTGACCCACACGGCGCGACGGTTCAGCCTTGCGGAGATGCGCTCGATGGTTCGCGGCGCTGGTCTCGATCTCGTGCGGGCAACAGGCGCGTACTCGTTTCTGGTTCCGCCGGCGGCGGTCATGGGCATCGTCGAGCGAGGCAAGAGCAAGAGTGATGTCGGCCGCAACGAGAGTGGCCTCGGTGGATTGCTCGGCCAAGTTGCCCGCGCCGAGCGAGCAGTGCTGCGCAGGGTGAGCCTGCCGTTCGGGCTATCGGTGATCGCGATCGGTCGAAAGCCAACGGCCGCTAGCGGGTGACGGGACACTCAGTCAGCTGGTCGATCCTTCAACCGCTTCGGGACGGCCGTCGACGGGTCGGCGGGCCATTGATGCTTCGGGTACCGACCGGCGAGCTCTTTGCGAACCATCGCCCACGAACCCGACCAGAACCCGGGCAGGTCGTTGGTGATCTGAACGGGTCGATCTGCCGGCGACAGCAGTTCGATGGTCAGCGGCAATCCGTCGGCGATCGTCGGGTGTGTGACCGTGCCGAACATGTCTTGTACTCGAACGGACACGGTCGGGTTGTCGCGCTGATAGTCGATCACGACGGTGCGGCCGGCAGCCGTGGTCAAGGTCGCCGGCACAAGCCGGTCGAGCTCAGTTCGTTGGTCCCACGACAGCATCGTGGTCAGCACCATCTCCATGTCGATGGCCGCAAGGTCGGCGCGGCTCGTGGCTCGATGCAGAAACGGCACCAGCCACTCGTCCACGGTGGCGAGCAGCCTCTTATCGTCGACGCTGGGCCACTCGTCAACGAGGCGGGAAGCGGCGAAGACCAATCGCCGGCGTAGCTGTTGGGCCGCGTCCGTCCAGTTCAACACCCCGAGTCGCGTCCCCCGCACACGCTCGACGAGTGCCCCAACTGTTTCGTCGCCGAACGGCGCCGGTCGGTACTGCTCCTCGAGCAACATCGAACCCAGTCGCACGGTTTCGTGCAGGACCAGGTTGTCGCGCTGCTTGTCCCAGGTCAGGATGTGCTGCCGCTCGACATCGTCACCAAGCGAGCGAATCAGTTCCCCCGGCTCGATCCCGGCACCGATGCGCACTCGGGCGCTGGTGCGATTCCCGTCGAGGTCGGCGGCAACGATGAACCGTTCGTTGGCGAGGCTGTCGGTTGCAGCAACCCACGTACCGGTGCCAGTCCGCATCTGAAACTGTCCCGGTTGACGGCGACGTACCGCGACGCGGTCGGGAAAGGCCAGGGCCAACATGGCGCCGGTGTGCTCTGCGACGACGTCGTCGAAGTCGATGTGCACGTCGCTTCGCCGGGCGATGTCGGCCGCACGGTCGCGGATCCGGGCAACATCCCGACGATCTGCACGATCGTGATAGTCGTGTCCGCACACCACGCGGACGCGAAGCGCTAGGTCCGCGGGTAGCTCGTCGGCTCTGCCGCGCAACACATCACGCTCGTCGAGCACCGCTGCGATCAAGCAGGCGAGACCCTTGTCGGCATCGGGCGCGGCGACGACCATCCGCGCCAGTCGGGGGTGCAGCGGCAGAGCAAGCATCGCTCGCCCGGTGGAGGTCGGCCGGCCGTTGCCGTCGAGGGCACCGAGTCGCCGCAACAGCTCGTGAGCCTGTTGCAACGCTCGCTGCGGCGGTTGATCGATGAAGCGCAACTCACCGACCGGCGTACCCCACGTGGCCAGCTCGAGAGCGACGCCGGCGAGATCGACCTGGGTGATCTCAGCCTCGAGATGGGCGCGTCGGGTGGCGTGCTCGAGTTTGCTCCACAGCCGATAGGCGACGCCCGGCTCGGTACGCCCGGAGCGACCCGCGCGCTGGTCGGCGGATGCCCGGCTGGTGCTGATCGTCGTCAGCCGTGTCATGCCGCTGCCGAGATCGTGCCGTGGCACCCGGGCCAGCCCGGCGTCGACCACGATCCGCACTCCGCTGACAGTCAGCGATGATTCCGCAATGTCGGTGCTCAACACGACGCGCCGCCGTCCGCTCGGCGATGGCATCAGAGCCAAGTCCTGTTCGGCTAGAGACAACGCACCCGCGAGCAGACGCACGTCGACGTTGGGTCCGACCCGATCGGAGAGCGACTGCTCGACGCGACGGATCTCACCGATCCCGGGAAGGAAGACCAACACGTCGCCTGGTTCTTCGTTGAGCGCACGCAACACGGCATCACCGGCGGCCTGTTCGACACGCGTGCCCTTCATCATTGGGAGCCATCGCAGGTCGACCGGAAATGTGCGGCCGATGCTCTCGACGGTCGGCGCATCGCCGAGGACGGTGGTCAGTTTGGCAACGTCGGGTGTTGCCGACATCGCCAACAGTCGCAGATCAGGTCGCACGGTGTCGCGCGCATCAAGCGCGAATGCCAACCCGATATCGGTCGGCACGTTGCGTTCGTGTACCTCGTCGAAGATCACCATTCCCACACCGGGTAGCTCCGGGTCGTGTTGTAGGCGTCGAGTGAGCACGCCTTCGGTGACGACCTCGATCATCGTGTCTCGGCCGATCCGGCGTTCGTCTCTGGTCTGGTAGCCGACGAGTCCGCCGACCTCCGTTCCCAGGAGCACTGCCATTCGTTGGGCCGCGGCGCGCGTCGCCAAACGGCGCGGTTCGAGCATCACGATCCGCCCCTTCAGCCACGCCTGTTCGATCAGCCACAGGGGTGCCACCGTTGTCTTGCCGGCACCAGGTGGTGCTACCAGCAGTGCGGTTCCGCGATGTTCCAATGCCTCGCCCAACTCTGGCAGCACATCGACAACAGGGAGGTCGCGAGCTGCGGCCGGCAGC
>JAENVT010000439.1 GCA_016650435.1 Ilumatobacteraceae bacterium | reverse complement strand
GTCGGCAGGCAGATGGTCTTGCCGGGCAGCAGCAAGGTGTTGACGGTTGCCCCGTTGGCCGCGAGCAGCGACTTCATCGAAACATTGGCCCGGCTGGCGATGCTCGACCAGGCGTCGTTCTTGACGACGGTGTAGCTCAGCGCGCACGGGGCCTTGTCGGCGGATTGCGTGGCCGCCGCAGCCGGCTTGACGGGCGCAACCGTCGTGGTCGACTTGGGAGCCGGCTTTTTCTTCGCTGCCGTCGTAGGCGGCTCGGTCGGTGCCGGGGTCACGACGAGTGCTGCCTCGGTAGGCGCTGGCGTCGGGGCAACGGTGGTCGTCTCGGCGACGGTCGTTGTGGGAGCGTCGGTTGCTTGCGTCGGTGCCGGCAGCGGCAGTCTGCCCACACCGATGGTGTCGACTCCCGAGATCTCGGCAGCGCGTACCTGTGGGCGGTCGTCGCGCAAGCTCAGCGCGAGCGGTATGAGCAGGAGGGTTACACCCGCCATGACAGCGATGCGGGTCACCAGCGGGTTGCGGGGCCGCAGCTCCGGGATCTGCCGGGTGCGGTCCATGCGCACGACCGGAACCATCCGAGTCTCGGCGTGGGCACGGGTGCCGACCTGCGTTCGTTTCAACTGGCGCGTGGGTTCGTCTTTCCAAAACCCATAAGGATCGTCTGAGTTGTCGATTTGCATGGTCGGTGTTCGTACTCCGGGGCCCGCCGCCCGACCCCAAAAGGCCGTTCAGATGTCGTTCTGTCTACTCCTGTCGTCACACAAATGCAACATTGGAGCGACGCGCGGCTGGTCGTGGTAAGCCAGGCACGGAATCTCCGGACAGACCGGATATTTCGTGACTGGCCCCGGCTGCGGGCGCGCAACGGGCCGGCGGTTGACCACCGGCCCGTCATGGCGGAGAGGGTGGGATTTGAACCCACGGACCACTTAAAGGCGGTCCCCGCATTAGCAGTGCGGTCCATTCGACCTGGCTCTGGCACCTCTCCTAGCGAACGCTGAGGCTATCGCAGCAACCGCAGGCCCACCCATTGTGCTTGGCCCACCGCGATTCGGCCCTGATCGTCAAGCTTTCCCCTTTCTCGCCCGCGGTGTGCATCTGTGGTGCGGAAGGGAGATAGAGATATGAACAGGGATTGGGTTGATCTGATAGGTGGCGGCGGCGGTGCCGTAGATCGACTTCCGACGGGTGCACATGGCGGAAAGTGGCGGAATCTGTGAATACAACGCGCGCGGAGGCTTTGCAGCCGACTGCTGTCGCGCCTCGAACGATGTTTCGACCATCATCTCGCTCGCGCGTGCGAATTGCTATTGGCACACTCCTGTCGCTGACCGCAGTTGGCGCTGTCTTGTTGGTGTTCGCGACTGCCGATCGGCGTGTGGCCGTTTTGCAAGTTGTGCGCGATCTTCCAGCCGGTTCCCAGATCGGCGCCGGGGACGTGCGATCGATCGAACTGTCGACCGACCCATCGCTGGCCGTCGTCAGGACCGTTGATCTTGCTGGCGTGATTGGCCAGTACACCAAGGTGAGAATCGTTACCGGCGGACTGCTGGCGTCGGGACTGTTGCAGTCCCAACCGCTGGTCGCGCCGGGCTCGGCGGTCGTTGCCGTCACCATTCCGTCTGGCGAACTACCTGCAGGGCTTCGCGAACGGTCGCAGGTGCAGATCGTCATCCCAGGGGTCGGCGACGACATTCAGTTGACGCCAGTTGTCGGCCGGGTCGTCGGGCTGCCGGCCGCGCCCGACTCGGTCACCGGCCAAATGTCGGTGTCGTTCGAGGTTGCGGTGGCCGATGCGGTGACAGTTGCCAGCGCCACGAGAGTTCGAGTGGTCTTGCTCGATCCCGGGACCGACTCGGCCGGGATCGCTCCGTGAGCCTCGTCGCCGTGGTTGGCGAGGGTTGCACTACAACCGCGGTCGGGATGGCAGCCGCCTGGTCGCCTCTCGATGATCCGTGCATGGTCGCCGAGTTCGATCCGGCCGGTGGGTGCCTAGCTGCTTGGCTCGACGTGCCCCGGTCGCCTGGCCTCGCCGAGGTCGCTGCGTCGTCGACTCCGGGGTCGTGGGTGACTATCAAGTCGATGGTTCAGCGTGCCGGGTGCGGACTCGACGTTCTGGTTGCCCCCACCCGCTCGGTCGAAGCTGCGGCGGTGGTGCTGGCAGCCACGAACACGGTGTTGCCGGTTCTTTCGGCAATTGATTGGCCCGTCGTGATCGCCGACGGAGGCCGGCTTCGCGGAGGCATTCCGGCTCTGGTCAGCCAGGCAGGAATCGTCGTTGTCGCACATCGCCAGCACCCGGGGTCGGCTGCCGCAGCGGCCATCGGCTTCGAGCGACTTGCCGAGCTGACCTCCCAACTGGCCGTGCGATCGATCCCGACGGTGGTCGCTCTCATCGGTGCGCGGCCGTACACGGCCGAAGAAGTCTCCGAGTTCGTTCAGGCC
>JAENVT010000438.1 GCA_016650435.1 Ilumatobacteraceae bacterium | reverse complement strand
TCGACGAAGGTGGCCAGATCTGGAGCGAGACGCAAGACATCGTCATCTACCCAGGCTGCAACAACATGACGATCGACCTGGCGACCAACCCTGCCGGCGCAGTCAACGACGAGACCACCATTTACAAAGCAGGGTGGCGCGGCATCCGCATCTCTCAAATCCGATTCGACCTCAACGAGGACCCCGGGGTCCGCAGCTTCACGCTCGGTGACATTCGACTGGCCGACGATGCCGCGTTCTCGTCCGGCACCTACCCGATCTCCTTCTCGTCGAGTGTCGCCGGAACCGCCGACATCTTTGTGACGACCGACGAGGGCCTGTGGAACGGCACGAAGGTGGCCACAGTGCCCGTTGCCGCCGGCAGCAACACGTTCCAATGGGACGGCAGCGGTCTCCCGAACGGCACCTATTGGGCCTACGTCACCGTCCACAGTGGCAACGCTGTCGGCTCGTCGTACTCCACGGGACCCGTGCGGATTGAACGGCCGGTGCCGCCGACACGCAGCTTCTACGTGCCACTCAATCCGGCGCGACTGCTCGACACGCGCACAGGCGAGGGTGGCAACATCTCTGCGCTCAGCTCGCAAGCCTTGACCGAGTTGAAGGTCGCCGGATTCGGTGGCGTGCCGGCAACCGGCGCGACAGCGGTGGTCTTGAACGTCACGGTGGACGCGCCACTCACCAATGGGTTCATCCAGGCCTGGCCATCCGGCGAACCGCAGTCGGTCGTCTCCAACCTCAACTTCTTCCCTGGGCAAACCGTGCCGAACTTGGTGACCGTCAAGATCGGTCCGAATGGCAGGGTCAACCTCTACAACTCGCAGGGCTACACACACGTCATCGCCGACGTCGTCGGTTACTACACGGCGTCCAGACCGGCGAGCGGTGGCCTGTTCACCGCTGTCACCCCCGGGCGAGTGCTCGACACGCGCGATGGGACCGGTCACGGCGGATCGACGGCACCAGTCGGCGCCGGGCAAACGATCAACGTGCCCGTCACCGGTCTGATCGGTGTGCCGGGAAGTGGCGTGAGTGGTGTCGCGTTGAACGTGACGGTCGATCAGCCGACTGCCTCAGGTTTCCTGACGGTTTGGCCAACCGGCGAGACCCAGCCGTTTGCCTCGAGCCACAACTTCGTACCCGGGCTGACGGTGGCCAACCTCGTTCTGGCGAAGGTCGGCACCGGTGGGCAAGTCAGTATCTTCAACTCGGCTGGCAACACACATGTCGTGGCCGATGTCGTTGGCTACTTCTCGGCAACGGGAGGCGTCTTCGTGCCAGTCAGCCCGCAACGAATTGTCGACAGCCGCAACGGGATCGGCAACGGAGTTTCCGGGCCGCTCGGCCAGAGCCTCAGCAATTCCGTGGAGGTGGCGGGCGTCGGCCCCGTGCCGACCGGTGCGACGGCTGCGATCGTCAACGTCACCTCGGTCAACTCGACTGCACCCTCATACATCACGGTCTGGCCCACAGGAGCGGCGAGGCCGACGGCGTCGACGCTCAACCCGCGACCCGGCGTACCGGTTCCGAATCTTGCGTACTTGAAGCTGGGCACTGGCGGGCACCTGTCGCTATACAACAACACCGGCTCGACCGACTACATCGTCGACGTCTTCGGGTACATGATCGCCTGATCCCAGCGCCACCGCGCCGAGCCAGGCAATCGATGCAGCGTTCACGGCGAGCAACAACCATGGGTTCAGCGGTGGCTCCCACGTGGCATGCCGCAACGTGAGCGAGCCGTCGAGGCCGACCATGAAACGACGCAACGTGTGCCACAACGTCAGCACCTCGGCGCACGAAGCGGCGACCACCAACGCGCGAAGCACCGACCGAGCAGGCGTCGTGCTCCTGGCTGCGTACAGCACGCCGGCCATTGCAAACGGGATCGAATATCGCCCCTGCCACACTTCGCCGATCCGAGTGTGAATCGCCAGCTCGAAGATGGTCGGGAGCACAAGTGCGGCGACGATCCAGCGACCGTGCCACCAGCGATCGGATGAGCGCTTGGCGATCCAATACCCAGCCACGCCCAGAGTCGCGACCCACGCGAACTGGGCGGCGACGGGCGCGTAGAACTCGTTCCATCCGAGCGCGCCGATCGCCTGGTGGACCGTCGTCGGGATGCCCCGCAGCGACCGACGCAAGGCTGTGGTGAGCGAGTCGGCATCCGCGGTCCTCCGGTCACTGACGACGAATGCCGACCAACGACTCCACGCGATTGTTGCAACGACCACCATCGCGAAGGGCAGCGCAATCCTCACCATCTGCTTCTTGTGCATCGGTCGCGGCAAGGTCGGAACCAGTACCAGCGCCACGACGACGAGGTCGATCAACGCGGCTGGACGCAGCAACAAACAGGCTGCGAGTGGAATCGTCACCCGGTCAATCGAGACGGAGCGCGGCGGATCGTGGAATCGGTTGACGGCCTCGACCAGAGCGAGAGCGACGAGGGCGATCTCGATGCCGCTCGTGCCGACGACACCGAGCAGAAACCATGCCGACGGAGTCAGCGCGACCAGCAGCCACGCGCTTCGTCCATTGCGGTGGCTTCGCGCCAGGGCGAATCCGAGGATCACCGCGCACATCAACAGCGCTGCCATCCGGTATCCCACGACGTCGTTGCCACTCGAGAGCACACGGGCGGCGACACCGACGATCACGTAGTACCACGGAGGCGCGGTACCTGCGGACGTCGCCACAGCAACGTCAGCAGTGCTGCGGGTCGCGATCGCGCACGCCGCTGTGATCGCCTCGTCGTGGCGAAAGCACGCAGGATCGCCAGACGCCAGCGACGCAGAGACCGTGACCTGTCGGTACCCTGGCTCGAAGCCGGCGACCGGCGTGCCGACGAGGTCGCCGTGTGCCGCGCCCGCCGCACGGATCACGTGTGCGGGTTCGTCGGGCCCTCCATATCGGGCAACGGACAGTGCCCACGTGCAGCCGATGATCGCGAACGCGGTCGTCGCCGAGAGCCAGACCATCGAGCGGCTGCCGCCCGCGAACCGGTTCACCTCGATAGTGTCGTGATCGTGGTGGAGCCGGTGGTGGAGCCGATCGAGGCGAAGCAGCGATCACGTCGAACTCTCATCGGGGTGACGGCGGGCGTGGTGGTAGCCGCGGCCCTCGTCGCGTATGGGTTTTCGCGCTCTGACGACGAACGGAAGCCAAACTCCGACACGCCGCCGACGATCGGCGTCATCCAGGCGCCGGCACAAGTGTTCACGACACACGACGTCGTCGCCCCGGGCGCCGTGCCAGCGACCAACGACGTGCCGCTCGTGCCAACGGGCACCGCTGACGTGGCGTTCCCGCCGGTGTCGTCCGACGTCCTCGTGCCGTAGCGCTCAGCCAACCGGGCGGTCCTGCTTGTCCCTCTTGGCTGCCTTCGCCGCTTTCTTCCACTCACGAACCTTGCCAAGCGAAGTCGGGTCGGTGATGTCGGCCACACTGCGCGGGCTGTCGTCGCCGAACTTGCCCGCAGCCTCTTGCCAACCCGCTGGCTGAACCCCGAACCGCTTGCCGAGGATGGCCACGAAGATCTTGGCCTTCTCCTCGCCATAGCCAGGGAGTGTGCGCAGACGGTCGTACAACTCGTCGCCACTCTCCACTCCTGCCCATACCGCTTCGCCGCGGCCGTCGAATCGTTCGACGAGGGCCGTGCACACGTCGTGAATTCGTTTGCCCATCGAAGCAGGGAAGCGGTGAATCGCCGGTTTGACGCGGCAGACGGCGACGAACTCCTCCTGATCCATCGCCGCGATCTTCGACGCATCGAGGTGACCGAGCCGGGCATGCAACGTTGCCGGGCCGGTGAACGCCCACTCCATCGGCACCTGCTGATCCAGCAACATCCCGATCAACACGGCCGTGCCGTCGGTGTTGAGCAACTGATCGGCGTCGGCGTTGCCGGTGATGAACATGGATCCGGTCATGCGCCAACGCTAATTGCCGCCGGCGTCACGGCCCACCTCGCGAGATCGTGTATCCAGCGACGGCGATAGTTGCTCCGTATGAATGGCTAGGACGGTATGTCATGGTGATTCCAGGGCGTATCTCGAAACGGAAGCGAGGGTGAAATGGTCAAGGAACGGATCTGTCGGCCTGTGTCGTTGCCAAAGGACCAATGGGAGGCCGCAGCGGCCACCGCGATGGCGATCAATCCCGGCAACCGCGTGCGTGTCGAGCGGCTGACCCGCGTGATGCCGGGCTTCCAGCCGTCACCGATGGCTCTGTCGGTGCTGGTACCCAAGCGTTGGGCAGCGAATGGAGTTCGTCTGTCGGTCGGCTTTCTCGACACCAACGACGCTGCTTTGAAGAAACACATCTTGGCGCACATGAACGCGTGGTCGAAGTTCGCCAATGTCAAGTTCGTGCAGGCCAAGACGGATCCCGATGTGCGCATCGCTCGCACGGCGAACGATGGCTACTGGTCATACGTCGGAACGGACATCTTGCAT
>JAENVT010000437.1 GCA_016650435.1 Ilumatobacteraceae bacterium | reverse complement strand
TCGATCAGCAGCGGTCATCGGGGCTGGCCCGGCTGGTCTGATGGCCGCAGAGACCCTCGCCGTCGCCGGCGTCGTGGTGACGGTGTACGAACACATGCCATCGGTCGGCCGCAAGTTGTTGCTCGCCGGACGTGCCGGACTGAACATCACCCACAGCGAGCCCATCGACCACCTGCTCGCCCGCTACGGCGCCGCCGCGAGCCGTCTGGCATCGGCAATTCGCGCCTTCCCTCCTCATGACTTGCGTGGGTGGTGCGCGTCGCTGGGCGAAACGACTTTCGTTGGCTCCACCGCGCGGGTGTTCCCGGCTTCATTTCGCGCCACGCCGCTGTTGCGCGCGTGGTTGGCTCGCCTGGCGGAGCTCGGCGTGGCGATCGAGCCGCGCCACCGATGGCTTGGTTGGGCCGACGCGGCGGACGGTCGACCTGATCCGTTGGTATCGATCTTCTCGCGTGCCGATGGAAGCAGAATCGAGGTGGCGAGCGACGCAACGGTGTTCGCGCTCGGGGGTGCGAGCTGGCCACGAGTTGGGTCGGATGGCAATTGGGTCGACGTGTTCAGACGGGCCGGCGTCGCGGTCAACGAGCTTCGTCCGGCCAACGGCGGCGTTCGAATTCAGTGGACCCAGCACTTCGCCGATCGCTTCGAAGGTGTGCCGTTGAAGAACGTTGCGGTTTCGGTCGCTGGAACGTCGATCCGCGGCGATGCGATGATCACGAGAGAGGGTCTCGAAGGTGGCCCGATCTACTCGCACTCTGTCGCAATTCGCGAGGCACTTGATCGCTATGGGCGCTGCGCCGTCGACGTCGATTTGCAACCCGACCTCACCGCCGGCCAACTGATCGAGCGGCTCGGGAAGCGCCGACCGAAGGATTCGACTGCCACCTTCCTTCACCGCACGACCGGGCTGAAGCCGGCCTCGGCATCGCTGTTGCGCGAGTCGTCGGGAAACCGGATCCCGTCGGACGATGCGAGCCTTGCAGCACTGGTGAAATGTGTACCGCTTGTCATCGAGGCAACGATGCCGATCGCCCGAGCGATATCGAGCGCAGGCGGCATCGCGCTGTCGGAGGTCGACGAATCGTTCATGCTGCGACACCTCCCCGGTACGTTCGTCGCCGGGGAGATGCTCGACTGGGAGGCGCCGACCGGCGGCTATCTGTTGCAGGCATGCTTCAGCACAGGCAAGGCCGCAGGGCGCGGTGCAATCTCGTGGCTCGACACGGCTCGGGTGAACTCCTCAGGTGCCAGGTGAGCGATCCGGCTGAGCGATAAAGTTCGGCGATCAAGGACCGCCGGTCCTCGTGGAATCGAGTTTGCGTGCACGAAGCGCCGACCAGCCAGCCCTCGCCCCCACCGCGTCGAACACGGTGCCTAGCACCGTTCCTCCGGGGAAACCACCGCCGCCGCCACGACAGCGGCGTGGCGCGTGGTCGACGCTGTGGAACCTGCATCCGACTGTTCGGAAGAAGGAGGATCTCACCGTCGGCGAGCGCTGCGCGGACTACATGCGCAAAGGCATGGGCTCGTGGGCGTTCGTGTTCGGTGCGATCGCCTTCCTCGGCGGTTGGATCGTCATCAACGTGGTCGAGAAGCGCAGGGGTCAGCATGCCTTCGACGCCTATCCGTTCATCCTGTTGAACCTGTGCCTGTCGTGCCTGGCCGCGATGCAAGGAGCGATCCTGTTGATCGCCGCCAAACGATCCGATCAGATCTCGTCGGAGCTGGCCGCCCACGACCTCGAGGTCAACGAGCGATCCGAACGACTGATCCAGGAGAACACCGAGCTGACCAAGGCCGTCAGAGACCTGACCGAGTCCATCCACCAACTCCTCGTCGACCGCAACGGCTAGCCGCTGTTGCGCAGGCCGGTGGCGACGCCGTTGATGGCCAGGTGAATGCCGCGCTGCACCAGTTCGGTCTGATCGCCGCCGCGCCAGCGGCGTAGCAGCGCCACCTGCATGTGATTCAGCGGTGCGATGTATGGGATGCGATAGCGCACGCCGCGCGCCAGCGCCGGGTTGTCGTACAAGAGATCCTCGTGACCCGACACGATTTGCGCTGTCCACACCGCCCTCGCGTGCTCCGCCGAGACGATGTCGAAGAAATGATCGGCGCCGTCGACCGCGGCAGCCAACGCCTGATAGCGAGCGGCAATCGCCAGGTCAGTCTTGGCGAGCACCTGTGCCATGTTCGAGACGACCGTTCGGAACCATGGCCATTGCTCGTGCATGTCGTGTAGCTCGGCCAGCTTCGACTCGTCGTCGCCAACCCACTCGGCCACCGCCGAGCCGACCCCGAACCAACCGGGCAGCATCAACCGGCACTGGCTCCAACTGAACACCCACGGGATGGCCCGAAGATCTTCGATTCGATTGGAGTTCGTCCTCGACGCCGGTCGCGAACCGATGTTCATCGTCGACAATTCGACGACGGGTGTGATTGCCCTGAACCAGTCCTCGAACCCTGGCGTCTCGTACACCAACTTCCGGTACGCGAGCTGCGAGGCCGTCGCCAACTCGTCGGCGATCGACATGAACCGCCCGTCGACGTGATCGGTGTGCCACCGGCGCAACACTGTCGACTCCACCGAAGCCGCTACCAGTGCCTCGAGGTTCTGGCGGGCGCGCTCGGGATCGGCGAACTTCGCGGAGATCATCTCGCCCTGCTCGGTCATCCGCAGGCCAACCTGCACACTTCCCCCGGGCTGGGCCATGATCGCGTGGTAGCTGGATCCCCCGCCACGACCGACGGTGCCGCCGCGGCCGTGGAACAGCCGCAGCTTGACGGCGTTGCGTTGCGCAGCGTCGACGAGACTCTCTTGGCACCGGTAGAGCGCCCAGTTCGATGCCAGGTAGCCACCGTCTTTGTTGCTGTCGCTGTAGCCGAGCATCACCTCTTGCAGCCGGCCACGATGTTCGAGCCAGGTGCGGTATTGCGGATGTGACCACAAGGCATCGACGACGTCGGCAGCACCCTCTAGGTCGGCGATCGTTTCGAACAGGGGCACGATGCCGATTGCCAGTTTCGTCGGGGCGACGGATTGCTCGGTGGTGCCCAGCAGGCCGACTTCGCGGAACAGCACCGCGACCTCGAGCACGTCCGACACGGATTCGCACTTGGAGATGATGTAGTTCTCGATGGCATTGGGTCCGAACGTGCGCAGAATGCGCGCCGCTTCACGCAGGATGGCTAGCTCGCCCTCGACGAGATCGCTGATGCTCGAATCGACGCCGAGCAACGGGCGAGCTGTCGCCAACTCGGCCGACAACAGCTCGACTCGCTCTGCCTCATTGAGCTCGGCATAGGTGGCGCACACACCACCGATCCGCAAAAGCTCGTCGACAGCTTGTTCGTGGGCCGCCGAGTTCTGTCGAAGGTCGACAGTCGCCAGGTGGAAGCCGAATGTCTCCACCGCCCCGCGCAGCGCGATCAATCGACCGTTGGCCACGGCGTGTGCGCCGTGATCGTGCAGTGCAGCGTCGATCACATCGAGATCGGCCATCAACTCCGACGGAGTGCCGTACGGAGGTCGTTCACCGATGGGTGGGTTGCTCGGGACCTGCCCGATCAAACTCATCGCAGTCGCGGCAAGGCGGGCGTGCATACCACGCAGCGCTTGCCGGTACGGCTCGTCGAGCCGGTATGGCGACGTATCGCCGGCGGCATCGGCCAACTTCTGGACCGCGGGGCTGACGACAACCAACCGTGACGACATCGACAACTCTTCGGCAAGTCGCCATAGCTGTTGCAAATGGTTGCCGAGTGCCATGGTCGCCTGCTGCTGAAAGGTGTCGGCCAAGACGTCGGCGGTGACGAAGGGGTTGCCGTCGCGGTCGCCACCGATCCAGGAACCAATGCGCAACATCTGCCGCTCGCGATCGGGCCGTTGACCGAACGCGGCATTCACCGCGGCGTTCAACCTTGGCGCTTGCGAAAGCAGTGACAACTCGAAGTACCGCATCGCGTCGTTGACCTCGTCGCGCAGGCGCAGTTTCGTCAACCGCAGCATCGCTGTCTGCCACAAGGTGACGATCTGTCGCCATAACTCGTCGCTCCACTCGGCCTCTTCGACGCCATTCATCTCGACGCGATCGCGTCGCTCCATCAACGCGGCCACCGCGGTCTGGATCGACTGGATCGTGCGGCGACGGATCTCGGTTGGGTGTGCTGTGATGACCGGTACGACGTCACTGGCGGCAACCGCTTGACGCACCTCTTCGGCATCGAGACCGGAGTCTTTGACAAGTTGGATCGCGTGAGCCAGCGTGCCGGCCGGCGCGGGCGCGCCTGCCTGCACGAATGCCCGTCGACGACGGGCGTGATCGGTGTCTTCGGCAATGTTCGCCAACATCGCGAAGTAGCTGAATGCCCGGATGACGTGGAGCGCCTCGGCGATGGGCAACGGATCGAGCAGATCGATGAGGTGCGCAGGATCCGAGTCGCCGACCGCTGCGCGGCGAATGGCCTCGACCAGATCAAGGGTGGCAGTGCCGGCTTGGTCGGCGATGACATCGCCAAGTGTTCGCCCGAGCAAGCGAATGTCATCGTTGAGCGTCGGGGGCGGCGTCATCGGTTCAGGATAGGAGGTGCCGATCAACTGCCCGGCTGAATTCACAATGCGGCTACGGTCAATTCACACCGTCACACTCGACAAGCACACTCGACAAGCACACTCGACAAGCACACTCGACAAGAAATCGGCAAGATGACACTCGGCTCGATTCGCCACCACATTCGCATCGATCGCCCCGCCGAAACGGTGTGGGCGCTGGCGGGTGATCCGACCCGACTGCACGAGTGGTTCCCGGGCATCGCGTCGTGTCAGGTGGACGGCAACATCCGCACGATCGTGCTCGATTCCGGTCTGCCGATGCCAGAGGAGATCTTGGTTCACGACGACGTCCAGCGCCGCTTCCAATACCGGATCACAGCGTCGGTGTTCACGTACCACCGTGGCGGAATCGATGTCATCGACCTAGGCGACGACACGTGTGCGGTCGTGTATACGACGGACTGCGACCCGCGGGCGATGGCGTTGACCATCGGCAGCGCAACGGCGGGAGCGCTCGACGAACTACGGCGACAGATGGAGTCCGACGCGCGGGGAACAACACGCTGATGGGCCGCAAGATCCTCTTCGTCACCAGCGACCAGCAGCGATACGACACGCTGCGATGCAACGGCGGCACAGTCGCGCGCACGCCAGTGATCGACGGCCTTGCAGCCCAGGGGTATCGCTACGAGCGAGCTCATCCGCAGTCGGTCGTGTGCATGCCATCGCGCTCGACGATCATCACCGGTCAACATCCGAGTACGCATGGTGTGTGGATGAACGGGGTCGCCCTGCCGGTCGACGCGCCATCTGTTGCCGCGGTCCTGCACGATGCCGGTTATCGCACCGCGCTGATCGGCAAGCCACACTTCGAACCGTTCCTCGACCCCTTCGCCCGCTTCATCGAGAACCGCTTCGCTCGCCAAGACCTCGTGGAGCTGCATCGCGGTTTCGAGCACTTCGAGACGGCTACACACGGCGCTCTCGGTCCGTTGCACTACGCCCGGTGGTTGGCGGCCAACCACCCCGAGGCCGTCGCAATGTTCTATCCGGTGCTCGACATGGCGTTGGAGGTCAACGCTCAAGGCGGAGGCGAAACCGGCGCGCCGCAAGTGCACGACAACGCAGTTCCACGGGCGTGGTACCACACCGACTGGGTAGCGGATCGCACCGTCGCGTGGCTCGACTCGCTGGGTGCCGATGACGATTGGTTCTGCTGGATGAGCTTCCCCGACCCGCACCATCCTTGGGATCCGCCGGAGTCAGAACTCGGTCGAGTCGATTGGCAAGACGTGCCGCTTCCCGATGGCTACATCGAGGATGCAGGTCGACGCGAGGCAGTGCTCGATTCAAAGCCCCGCCATTGGCGGGCGTGGTACGACGGGCGCCTCGTCTCGAACTACGAGGCTCCCGCCTACTGGGTGCCTGCGACCATGACAGCAGACCAGGTTCGCGAGGTGAATGCCCGAAACGCCGTCGAGTGCGAGTTGATCGACGAGGCCCTCGGACGAGTACTGGCCGCGATCGCAGCGCGCGGATGGGGCGACGATGTAGACGTGATCTACACGACGGATCACGGTGAGCTGCAAGGTGACTTCGGGCTGCTCTTCAAGGGTCCGTATCACGTCGATGGTCTGATGCGCATCCCGCTGATCTGGCGACCCGCACCGGTAGCGACCGTGTCCTCGTCGACGATTTCGCGACCGGTCGGACTCGTCGATCTCGCTCCGACGTTCTGCCAGATCGCCGGCTTGGCAGCGCCGGAGTGGATGGAAGGCGTGGCGCTGCCGGTGGACGACGCCGATGCAGCCGCCCGCGGGTTCGAACGAGTGCTGACGGAGTGGGACAGCGAACTGTTCGGAGTCGACGTCCATCTACGCACCATCACTCGCGATGGGTGGGTGTGCAGCACCTATCAGCCGGGCTACAGCCACGACGGCACCGAGGGCGAGCTGTACGACCTGGCCGACGATCCGTTGCAGCAATCGAATCGCTGGGACGATCCTTCGGTGGCGTCACTGCGCAGCGACCTGCTCGCCGACCTGTGGGATCACCAGCCGCCCATGCACACACCATGGCGACGGGTCGAAGCACCCGTCTGAGTCGTTTGCCGGCACTAGGCCTTGGCGCTGTGCGATCGCAGCAGCCGGCGGCCCTGCACGGTGATCTCCAGCTCCTTGAACCACGGCGCCGGCTTGTCGCCACTGCGCTGGCCCCACACCAAGGATCGCTCCTTGGCTTCGTTCAGGCACGAGGCAACAGTTTCGAGGTTCCAGCCAAGACGGGCGGCGATGATGGAATTGTCTACCGGTGTGCCGGAATCGTCGCCACTGAGCACCACTGCGAGCAGGTCGACCATGGGCTGGTCATTCGGCTGGTCATCCGGCATTGGGGTTTCCCCGTACTTCCCCTCAGTCTCGAGCCTGGAGCGGCTCCGCCGAAGCGAGGAGAACGTGAGGGAGCAAGCCTACCGCCGAATCGTGCCGGTGCCGCTGGATCGGGTCGGGCCGCCGCTGGCCTCCGACCGGTGACAAGCTGCGCAGATGAAGTCGTATGACGTCTTGGTGATCGGCGGTGGCATTGCCGGAGCGTCGATCGGATACGAGCTGGCGAGCGACCGTTCGGTCGCCCTGCTGGAGATGGAGGCAACGCTCGCCTACCACACAACGGGTCGATCCGTGGCGACGTTCCTGGAAAGCTACGGCGGCCGCACGATCCGCCTGTTGACGACGGCCAGCCGGTCGTTCATGCAGGAGCCGCCCGAAGGGTTCGGTCGTCCGCTGCTGAAGCCGCTCCCGCTGATCTGGGTGGCACCCGAAGGCGATGTCGACGCCATGCACGCGATGTACGAAGCCGTGGTCGAGCTGGTCCCCGACATGCGTGTGTTGTCAGCCGATGAGGTCGTCGAGATCACGAAGGTGGTGCGATCGGATTGGGTTGCCGCCGGACTGCTCGAACCGGGTGCCAGCGAGATCGATGTCGCCGCGCTGCATGGCGGGTATGTCGGAGGCTTGCGCGGTCGCGGTGGCGACATCCACACGTCCGCCGGCGTTGCCGAAATGAAACGGGCCGCCGATGGCTGGCACGTCGTCGATCGCGCCGGCAACATGTACGACGCGGGGGTCGTGATCAACGCCGCAGGCTCGTGGTGCGATGTCGTCGCCGGGATCGCCGGGGCGAAACCGGTTGGCATCCACCCGCTGCGCCGAACGGTGTTCACGATCGGCTCACCGGCAGGGATCGATCCGCACACGATCCCACTAGTGGCCGATGTCAGCGGCACGTTCTACTTCAAGCCGGAGGGCCCGCAAATCCTGTGCTCGCCTGCCGACGAGGTTCCATCTGAACCATGCGACGCACGACCGGAGGAACTCGACATCGCCAAGGCGATCGACGTGATCAACGCAGCCACAACGCTCGACATCAGTCACGTTCGTTCGTCGTGGGCGGGGTTGCGCAATTTCGTCGCCGACCGCTCGCCGGTCGCCGGGTTCGACGATGAAGTCGACGGCTTCTTCTGGTTCGTCGGTCAAGGCGGCTACGGCATCCAGATCTCACCGGCCCTTGCCCAGGCCGGCGCGGAGCTCGTGCGTTCGGGTCGACTACCCGACGGCTTGTTGCAGCGCGGGCTCGAATCCGCAGCACTTGGCCGGCAACGTCTCGTCGGCCTCAGCTCGCTCGACGGCCACTAGGCACCAGGCGAATCCTCACGATGCCTTCGTGACGACGTTCGTGCCGGCCTCGACGACGTAGGTACCGAGTGTCGTGACCTCGCTATCGGCGTTCGAGACGTCGGCGACGATCCGGTATTCGGCGGTCCATCGTTCGGTCGTCACGGAATGCAGCGCGTACCCGCGGTGTGTCAGTTCGGCATCGACGAGGTGCGGATACGACTTCAACACGTCTGTGAACTGATCGCTGATCAGGCCGTTGGAGCTGATCGATGTGGTGACGAACTCGGCACCAACCGGCTTGCCCAGGGCGCGATCTCCAGCCCGTAACTGGGCAACCGCAGCGAGGTGGATGTCGCCCGTCAGCACCACGACGTTCGGTACGTCGGAATCGGCGAGGTGCTGCAAGATACGCGCCCGCTCGAGCGGGTAGCCGTCCCACTGGTCATAGTTCAGCACGGCTCCGTTCAACGTCGCGTCGGCAAACACGACCTGATTTCCGATCACGTTCCAAGTCGCCGTAGATGCGGCAAGGGTGCCAAACAGCCACGCCTCCTGCTGATCGCCCAGCATCGTGCTTGCCGGATCGAGGACCTCGGCACATGGCTGCTCGAGGCTCAGCGTCACGTCACCGCACGCCTGGTCTGTGCGGTACTGGCGGCCGTCGAGTAGGGCCAGATCGATGAGGCCGCCCCAATGCACATCGCGGTACGTGCGATATTCCTTGTCCGGAGCAGTCGGCGGGTCGAGACGAACCGGCTGGTGCTCCCACCATGCCTGATACGCAGCGAAGCGGCGAGCCGGAAATGTGGGCGCGTCGGCGGCTGCCTGCGGTGTGAGGCCTGCGTAGTTGTTCTCCACCTCGTGGTCGTCCCAGATGACGAACCACGGACACACGGCGTGCGCCGCCTGGAGGTGAGGATCGGTCTTGTAGCGGGCGTAGCGGTTGCGGTACTCCTCGAGCGTCGTTGGCTCCGGACCGATGTGCACGCGGGCAGTCGGGTCCTCATTGCCGGGGATGCCGGGATCTTCGTAGATGTAGTCGCCGAGGAATACCACGAAGTCAGGCTGATGCTCGGCGAGATCGCGGTGCGCGGCGTATTGACCGTTCGCGTAGTTCTGACAGTTCGCCACTGCAAAATTTGTCTCAGCGAGATTGACACTGGCATCAGGCGCAGCGCGGGTCGTGCCGACGGGGCTGGTGTATTGACCCACGCGAAAGCGGTAGAACCACGAGCCTTGATCGAGCGGCGCGATGGCGTGAACGCTGTGTGCTCGTTCGAGCGTGGCCGTCTCGACACCACTCGCCGCGACGGTCGCGAAGTCGGCAGAGTCGCTGACTTCCCACGTCACGTCGATGTCGTCGTCCGGCATGCCGCCATCGTTCAGCGGATCGGGTGCCAGCCGGGTCCACAGCACAACACTGACGGGATCGGGTTCACCCGATGCAACACCGAGCGTGAACGGATCAGCCGACAGCTCCACCGGCGGCAGGGTCGACGTTGTGGTGGTCGCCTCGGTGGTCGTTGTCGCCTCGGTCGTGCTCGTGGACGTCTCCGGCGGTGCGGTCGTCGTGGAACTCGCGTCTCCTGAATCGGAGCAAGCCGCTAGGACGACTGCCGCACCCGTTGCCAGAAACGCCCGTCGAGAGATCGGATGCATCTACGAAGTCTGCCGCAAGATCTTCACCCGCAGCGCGCTCACGCCCGCCGAGCGCGACTATGGCGACAAAATATGGACACAGTGCGATCGCCCGATCGACGTGGCGACGACTACGTTCCTCGTCCATGCCTCACGGTCTGCCCCTTCTGCCCACGACCGTGGTCGGTAGCTATGCCCATCCCTCGTGGTTCTACGCGGCCAAGGAATTGATGGAGGCCGGCCGCTTCGGACCGGTCGACGTCGAGGAGACATTCGACGACGCCGTCGATCGGGCGATCCTCGATCAAGAGGAGGCCGGGCTCGATGTCATCAGTGACGGCGAAATGCGCCGGGCAAGCTTCGTGTGGGCATTCGCCTCGCGCATGACCGGCCTGCGCGATGGTGGAGCGCCCCGAAAGATGGGGCCGATGTCGCTTGACATGCGCAACGTGCAAGAAACGATCGGGCCTGTCGGCGTGCCGAACGGGATGGGTTCTGTCGAGGAGTTTGCCTACGCCTCGACGCGCACTTCGACACCGATCAAGATCCCGCTCCCCGGCCCGTTCGCTCTCACCACGTTCATCCGTCCCGTCGACTACTACACCGACCGAACCCATCTCGCCGAAGCATTCGTGCCCGCGCTGAACCACGAGATTCGACAGCTCGCCGCGGCCGGCTGCAAGTGGATACAACTCGATGAGCCGGCAACGCCCGGATATGCGGCCAACGATCCACACACACCCGCAGATATTGCCCGTCTGTTCAACGCATGCATCGAAGGGGTCAGTGGTGTGCACTTCAGCTTGCACATCTGCTTCGGCTCGTTCCGCAAGCTGCCCTACGCAAAGAAGACGTACGCCCGCTACTTCCCCGATCTGCTCGAAGCCAAGGCCCACCAGTTCGTGCTGGAGTACGGCACGCGTGAAATGTCGGAGATCGATCAGTGGATGAAGTGGGCGCCGGACCGCGAGCTCGGTGCCGGCATCATCGACATCCGGACGCACTATTGCGAGACGCCCGACGATGTTGCCGAGCGAGTGCGCACATGCCTCGACCACGTTCCCGCCGACAAGTTGTTCCTCACGACTGATTGCGGACTGCGCTACGTGCACCGCACGCTCGCACGTCAGAAGATCACCAACCTTGTTGCCGGTGTACGCCAGGTTCGTGAATCTCTGTGAGTGCTGACACGCCGCGCAAGATCCTGATCGATACCGATCCTGGCATCGACGATGCCATGGCCATCTTCTACGCCCTCGAGTCCCCCGAGCTCGAAGTGATCGGGCTGACGACGATCTTCGGCAACGCCGATGTCACGGTTGCAACGACCAACGCCCTGAAGCTGTTGGAGATCGCCGGGCGCACCCACATTCCCGTCGCCAGGGGAGTCGACAAGCCGTTGGCCATGCCGTATCGCGGACCCGTTGCGTTCGTGCACGGAGAAGATGGCCAGGGCGAGGTCTTTCTACCGCCACCGACTACATCAGTGCACGAATTGGACGCGCCACATTTCATCATCCGTTCGGTTCTGGACGCGCCGGGCAAGATCACCCTGGTGGCTCTCGGACCGCTGACGAACATCGCCAGGGGCATGCAGCTCGAGCCGACGCTTGGTTCGCACCTTGCCGGGATCATATTGATGGGCGGCAATGCGTTCACCGGTGGCAATGCCTCGCCGGCCGCTGAAGCAAACATCCTCAACGATCCCGAGGCCGCCGACATCGTCTTCGGCGCAGACTGCGAGGTCGTGATGGCTGGGCTCGATGTGACCGAGCAGATCGTCATGACCTCCGACGACCTCGCCCGCATGTCGTCGTTCGACAACCCCCGTGCGCAGCACTTGGCGGCGATCGTTCCGTTCTACGCGAACTTCTATCGCGATCGCCTTGGGCTCGATGGCATCTGCGTCCATGACTCGACAACGATCAGCTACCTGCTGGCGCCGCACCTGTTCACGTGGGTCGAATTCCCCATACGTGTTGATTCCGGTGACAGTTTCTGTCGCGGCAAAACACAACCAGCCGTCCACGTCAGCGATCACGAGACGGCATGGAGCGATCGCCGCGCGGTGCGTATTCTCACCGGAGCCGACGCCCGCGCGGTCGTCGAGCTGGAGTTGGAGCGGCTGGCGCGATGACAATGTTCAACATCGAGCACAACATCGAGCACAAGGAGGGGAACCATGCCAATTGATCCGCAAGTCGAAGGCCTTCTCAACGAGATGGCGGCAATGGGCGGGCCGCCCATCCATGAACTGTCCGTCGCCGATGCCAGAACAGTTGCCGAGGGCATGACCGCGTTGGCCGGCGAGCCGATCGAGGTTGCCGCAGTCGACAACATCACGATTCCAGTCGACGGAGCCGACATCAGTGCACGGGTCTACACGCCAGAAGGCGACGGCCCTCATCCGGTCGTGATGTTCTTCCACGGTGGCGGCTGGGTGATCTGCAGTCTCGACACTCACGACAACGTCGCCCGAGCCATTTGCCGCGACGCCGAGTCCGTTGTGGTGTCGGTCGATTACCGCATGGCACCCGAGCATCGCTTCCCCACCGCCGCGCACGACTGCTTCGCCGCCACGAAATGGGTAGCCGCGAACGCAGCATCATTCGGCGGCGACGCCAGCCGCCTTGCCGTTTGCGGCGACAGTGCTGGCGGCAACCTCAGCGCCGTCGTCTCGCAGTTGGCGCGTGATGCAGGCGGTCCGGCCATCGCCTATGCCGCACTGATCTATCCGGCTGTCGACATGACCCGCAAGGGTGGCTCGCTCGACGAGAACGCCAAGGGATACTTCTTGGAGACCGAGGGCATGGAGTGGTTCATGAACCACTACCTCGCCGATGCCGAAAAGGCCGACGTCTTGGCCTCGCCGCTGCTGCACTCGAACTTGGCAGGACTGCCGGATACGTTCATCGCAACATGCGAGTACGACCCGCTGCGCGACGAGGGCGAGGCATACGGCGACGCGTTGCGAGCAAACGGGGTTCACGTCGAGAACAAGCGATACGCCGGCTTGATCCACGGGGCAGCCAACATGACCGGTGTGCTCGACGGTGGCCGACAATTGGTGTCCGATGTCGCCGCCCACCTGCGCAGCGCGCTGCACCGCTAACCAGGCGGAAGCGCGATCTCCACACCCGTGATGATCCGCAGCTGGCGAATCATGGCGGGCGCCGATATCCGGAAGGGATGGCTCGCGCCGACGATCACGTCATCGGTGGACGTCGTCGCGACCGCGGCCAGGCAACGACCGTATTGCAGGACCTCGAACCACTCGACGACGTCGAGATTGATCGGTGCCATCCGGCGATAGGTGTCGACAAAGCGCCGAGCGAGTGCGCCGGTGACCGCTCCGAGGGGCCTCTTGACGATGGAAGGAACCGCAATGGGCGCGCACTGCAGCAATGCAGCGGTAAGCCCGACATCGAATTCGCGCCGACAGAGATTGGCATTGGTCCAATCGAGCACGTTGAACGAATCGTCGGCGGCCATCAACATGTTGAACGGGTGGATGTCGCCGTGACACACCACAGCGGGTGTCAGCGTCGGACGGCCACGATCCAGCCATCTCAACAACTCGTCGAATCCGGCGAGCGACGTCGCGGCCGCCGCTCGAATCTCGTTGATTCTTCCTGTGACTCCGCGTGAACTGATGTCGACGCCAGCAGCGTCGAGCCCATCGATGACCGGCTGCGGATCCAAATCGTGCAACTGCACGGATGCCACGCTGAGCTGACTCGCCACCCGACGGAGTGTCTTCGGCAAGCTCCACAACGCACTCCCGATGCTGAGACCTTCGAGCAACGCAACGCCCTGCACCCGTTGCATCACCATGAAAGAGCCGCCGAGCGCTCCGTCGGAGCCATCGAGCACCACGGGCGGCGTCGGGTAACCCTGGTTGGCAACAGTGCGCTGCACGATCGTTTCGACTACGGCGGCGTCGGGATTTGGCATGACGCGCAGGACCAACGGACCCTTCAGGTCGGCAGGCGGCTCGGCCAGTTCGAAGCCGTAGATCGCCGCCCAGTAGCCGCCTTTCATCGGCGTCGGTCGGTGGACAAATGCCTGCTGCACCCCGGCGTGCGCCGACAGGATGCGGAGCAACGCCTCGTCGATCATCGGGTCACTATGGCACTTCCACTAGAACGAACGGATGAACTCCTACATCGAGCTGCGCAGCGACAACGCCGCCGGGGCCGCCCCCGAGATCATGTCCGCCATCGCCGCCGCGAACACCGGCTCGGCCCTGGCCTATGGCGCCGACGAATGGACGGCTCAACTGCGCGACAAGGTCCGCGAGGTTTTCGAACATCCCGACGCCGAAGTTTTCCCCGTGATCAGCGGCACGGCCGCCAACTCGCTGGCCCTGGCTGCGTTGTGCCCGCCATGGGGGTCGGTGCTCTGCCACGAGACCGCCCACATCCTGCAGAGCGAGTGCGGTGCGACCTCGATGTTCGGCGGAGGGGCAACGATGCGCGGCCTTGCAGGCGAGCACTATCGGGTCACGCCCGCTGCCGTTCGTCACGCGTTCGAGACGACACGGTGGGGAGATCCACATCATTCACAACCGTCGGTACTCTCGTTGACGGTGCCCAGCGACCACGGGACGGTGTACACGCCGCAGCAGATCGGCGAGCTGACGGACGTCGCCCGAGAACGCGGTCTGCGGGCCCACCTCGACGGCGCTCGGGTCGCCAACGCGGTCGCCGCACTTGGATGCAGCCCAGGCGATCTCACGTGGAGGGCTGGCATCGACGCACTCTCGCTCGGCGCGACCAAGAACGGTGCACTGAGCACCGATGCCATCGTCTGCTTCGACCCGTCGATCTCCGAACAGCTGGTCTATCGGGTCAAGCGCGCCGGGCACGTTGCTTCGAAGATGCGATTCCAGTCGGTCCAGTTGACGAGGTACCTGACCGACGGCCTGTGGTTGCGGCTCGCCGGGGACGCCAACGCAGCCATGACACGCCTCGCCGATGGCTTGCGAGTACTGGACGTCGAAATGCTCAACGATCCCGATGTCAACATGCTCTTCGCCCGCCTCGACCCGGCCGCCGCAGATCGCATGGCTGAGGCCAATCTGCTCTTCTATCGAATGACGACCGACACCGTCCGCCTGGTCACCAGCTTCCAGACCACCGATGAAGAGGTCGACGACGCCCTCTCACGAATCAAGGCCGCCCTCGGCTAGCCAGTCGGGAGGTTTTGGCTGGCGAGGCCGACGAGGTTGCCTTCGCTATCGGTGATGAAGGCCATCCACTCCTCGGCACCGGCCGGGCCGAACATTCCGTTGTCGTCGGTGAAGATCACGTGAGGCTCGTTGGCGATCGACACGCCGTCGGCGCGGAGTTGCTCGACCGTGGCGCGGACGTCGTCGACGCGCAGGTAGATCAGTGCGCTCGGTGCACCGCGTTCGATCAACAACCGTGTGTCGCCGAGCCTGAAGAAGGCCAGACCTGGCGGGTCGAACGTGGCGACCGGCGGCTCGCCGAGCAGTCGGCTGTAGAACGCGATCGCCCGGTCGAGGTCATCGACGTGCTGGGCCACTTGGTGCAGGATCACGGGATAACGCGGGAGCGTCGAGCACCGACTGCCCGCTCGCTGATCCACACCGCCACGAGCACCAATGCCGCGCCGACTCCATCACGCAGATGCAGATGCTCGCCAACTACGAGCCATGAGAAGATGACACCGAACACCGGCGTCAGGAACATCGTCACGGCGACGCGGTTCGACGGTTGATTCGCCAACACGAGGCACAGCAACAAGTACGAGATGCCGGAACCGATACCTAGGAACACCACAGCTCCGAATGCCTTCGGTGTGATCGAGTCGCCACGCAACATGCCTCCGTTGAACACGTCGAACAGACACGCCGGGATGACAAACATCAATCCACCGACCTGGGTGACGGCGGCGACCGCGAGCGGGTCGACGCCGCGCCCGACGCGACGAACGAAGGCCGTGTAAATGGAGAAGGCCACAACCGTGCCGAGCAACAGAATGATGGGCACGACCGGTGACGGACCCGAATGCTCGGTGAAGATGCCCGACGCAACCAACGCTCCCGTGAAGCCGACGATCAGCGCCACCACCGAGCGGCGCGACGGGGCGTCGCCGACCAACAGCACACCGGCGAGGGCGACCCCGATCGGCTCGAGACCGACGACGATCGAGCCGATCGTTGCGGATCCACGATCAACACCGATTCCCATGAACACCGCCATCAAGCCAATGCCGAACATTCCGATCACGATGAGCCGACGGATGTGATTCCGCGCTGACGGCAGTCGGCGTCGCGCCACGATCATGAGCATGCTGGCAGCCAAAACGAAGCGGACAAGGTTGGTGGTGGCCGGCCCAAAGCTCTCGCTGGCCAGCTTGTACGCCGGCAGGCTGCCACCGAAGAACACGACAATGGTCAGCAACGTTGCCCGAACTGCCAGCGTTGCAGGCTCAGACGAACGGCGGTCGGCAACCGCGGCCGTCGGTTGCTTGATCGCCACGTCCTCACCTTAGGCGTTGCGAGGTGCTGTGCCCAGCGCCTGTAGCGGGTCGGCTACGGTGAATCTCGGCGTGCCGGGAAGTCTGGTCGGCGAATCCAGGAGACCATGTGACCCGCCACCACCCGCGTACAAACCCCTCGTCCGCCGAGTCGCCTTCGCCGCTGCGCGACTTCCTGCGCACCGAGGCTGCCGGCGGAGCGCTGCTCGTGGCGGGTGCCGTCTTCGCCATGGCCTGGGCCAACTCGCCATGGTCGTCGTCGTACGAAAGGTTGTGGACCAGGACGATTTCACTCGGCCTCAACACCCACACGACCGACCTCGTGCTTCGGAGCTGTGTCAACGAAGGACTCATCACGATCTTCTTCTTCGTTGTCGGCCTCGAGATCAAGCGAGAACTGACCGACGGACGCCTGGCCACTCGTCGCGCTGCCTTCTTGCCCATCGTTGCCGCGGTCGGCGGCATGGCACTGCCCGCGCTGATCTATCTCGGCATCGCCGGGCGGGCAGCACCGCGAGGATGGGCGATCGTTGTCGCCACCGACATCGCGTTGGCAGTCGGGGTTGTCTCTATCGCCGGCACCCGCGTACCTCCCGGGCTGCGTATCTTCCTGCTGGCCGTCGCCATCGTCGACGACATCGGCGCATTGCTGATCATCGGTGTGGCCTACTCGGTAGGTGTCGGCTGGGGCTGGCTTGCCGGCGCAACCGCCGTACTCATTGCCGCCCTAGTCGCCCGTCAGGCCGGCTTCCGGCAACTGTGGCCCTACCTCGCGTTGGGTTGCTTGCTGTGGTTGATGCTGCGCCGAGCTGGCCTCAATCCGACGCTCTCGGGAGTGGCGATGGGGCTGGTGGTCCCAGTGTCGCAAGCCCCGGGATCATCGTCGGTCGTCGTGCGACTCGAACACCTGCTGCACCCATGGGCGAGTTACGTAATCGTTCCATTGTTCGCTCTGGCCAACTCCGGCATCACGCTCAGCACCAACTTGATCCACACGGCGATCCGGTCGCCGATCACGTGGGCGATCGTCGCCGGTCGCGTGATCGGCAAGCCGTTCGGAATCGTGCTGGCGACGAAATCGATGATTGGTGCCCGTCTGGCCGATCAGCCGAGCGACTCGACCAATCGGCAGTTACTAGGCGTAGCTACTTCCGCCGGCATGGGCTTCACCGTTGCCCTGTTCATCACCGAGCTGGCATTCACTGATCACGCGCAACGATCGAACGCAACCTTGGGAATATTGATTGCGGCGGTGCTGGCCGCGACCTTGTCGCTGACGACCCTGAAACCTTGCCAAGATCACTCGACGCCGATCTGAGCGGCGGCGGATGGATGCGTCAGAATGGCGCGGTGAGGTTCCGGAGGGCGAGCCGCATATCATCGCCTTCACTCACTGGCGCTGACCTCTTCGATGCCATCGAACGTGTCCGCGGTTGATCGATCAGGAGACGTATCGTGATCAAGTCGTGGCTGTTCGAGTTCTTCCACCAACCACTCGACGTCCAGCTGCGGTCCGACCCACAAGCGGTGCAGGATCACTTCCGCTGGTACGTCGACCTGTGGACCCGTGCCGATACCCGCAACTTTGAAGGGATCTTCTTCAGCGAGCACCACTTCGGCGCGGCCTACAGCCCGTCACCGAACCTGCTGTTGTCGCATGTTGCTGCGCGAACCAATCGATTGCGCCTCGGCGTGCTCGGGTCGGTGACGCCGTATGCAACACCGTGGCGTGTCGTCGAGGAGATTGCGATGCTCGATCACTTGACCAATGGACGATTGGAGATCGGCGTTGTCAGCGGAATTCCTCCCGAGCTAGCGGTCGTGGGCATCACGCCTGAAGTCGCCACGGCCCGCCACAACGAGGTCATCGATGTGCTCGACGCGGCATTGAAGAACAGCGTTGTGACACACCACGGTCAGCAATGGAATTTCGATGATCTCGAAATCTTGCCGCGATGCCTCCAGCAACCCTCGCCACCGGTGTGGACCGCGGTGCGCTCTGCACCATCGGCCGAACGCGCCGGTCGACGTGGATGGAAAGCGTGCGGTGGTTTCTTGTCGGCCAAGGAGGTCGCCGTCGTCTTCGATTCCTACCGGCAGGGTGCCGAGGAGGCGGGACACGAGCACGGTCCCGAGCAGATCGCCGTGCGCCGCATGGTCACCTTCGTCGACACGCCGTCGCAGCAGCGCGAAGCCGTGCGACGTGCCAAGCGAGCGCTGCTCGACGTTCTGACAGCGAGCGCCGGCCCTCTGCCCCCATGGGCTGCGTTGCTCGACCGTCCGGACGAGTCGATCGCTGCCCTCAGTGACGACGAGTTCGTCAGCGGCACTCCGCAACAGGTCGCCGAGCAACTGATCGAGCAATGCCAGGTGATCGGCGCCGGCCACCTGCTCGTCGCCTTCAGCGAGCGAGACCACAACCGGCTCGAGGAGTCTCACGAAATGTTCAGCGGCGAGGTCGCCCCGTTGTTGCGTCAAGCAGACGTCGCCTGACGGCTGAGTAGAACGGACCGATCGATGACACGACTTGCCGGCAAGGTTGCTCTGATCACCGGCACAGGCGTGGGCATGGGCCGCGCCGCGGCGCTGCGGTTCGCGGCCGAGGGCGCAACGGTCGTCGGCTGCGATCTCAATGCGCAGACCTCGGCAGAGACCGTGCGACTGGTCGTCGAGGCAGGTGGTGCAATGACCGCCACGGCTCCCGTAGACCTGTCCTCGTATGAAGCGACCGAAGCTTGGGTGAACGCCGCCGCCGCCGCGCACGGCGGCATCGATGTCTTGTACAACAATGCTTCGTTGCCGGTAGTCGGCGCCTGGGACGAACTGACAGTCGACGACTGGCATGCAGGCATCCGCAACGAACTCGACCTGGTTTTCTACGCATGCAAAGCCGCCTGGCCGCATCTCGTCGCCCGCGGCGGTGGGAGCATCATCAACATCGCCTCGATTGCATCGATCCGCGGTGCCGCGTTCTTCCAGCAGGCCGCTCACGGAGCTGCCAAAGGCGGCGTGTTGTCGTTCACCTATCACCTCGCCGCGGCGGGCGGAGAGCACCGCATTCGGGCGAACGCAATCCTGCCAGGAATGATCCGCACCCCGTCGACCGAGTTCCTGTTCGCTACGCCCGATTCACCCGGCAGCATGCTCGCCGCCGCCAATCCGCTGGGGCGCGTCGGCGAAGCGGACGACGTGGTCAAACTCGCCGCGTTCCTCGCGTCTGACGACGCGTGGTACATCAACGCAGCGGCGATACCAGTCGACGGCGGGCAGTCGGTGATCGAGTAGCTGCTCGCGATCCACGCTGAGGGGTGTTCGACGACCACCGTCAGTGTCCTACGCTGGATCCGTGGACAGGCTGGCCAAATTGGCCGCTTCGATCGGACGCGACCCTGCTGAGGTGGCGCGCCAGGCTCGCGAGATAGTGAACGACGCCCGAAATTCCGCTGAGTGGAGCCTGCTGAGCCGAGCACAGGCGGTGTTGGGGCGTGCCCTGCGCAACCTCGGCGAGATCGACCTCGCCGAGGACGCACTGCAAGAAGCAGTCTCCGCCGGAGAACAAGCGGACGACGACGAGCTGGCTGCCGACGCCCACTTGGCCCTGGCCGGAGTGTTGTCGATCGCCGGTCGCTGGCCGCAGGCGTTCGCTCAGCTCGAAGAGGTCGACCGACTGGGATCGACGGAGTTGCGCGGTACGGCGGAACTACAACGCGCCGCTGTCTGTCGCGACGTCGGCCGGGTCGACGAGGCCTTGCGGTTGTTTGCCCGCGCCATTCCACGTCTCCGCCGCGAATCGAGATGGCTCGACCTGGCACGGGTGTTGGCCAATCGAGGCAACATTCGTGCCGGCGGTGGTCAGCTCGCTGCGGCAATCGCCGACTACGAAGAAGCCGAGACGCTCTACCTGCGCGTCGGACAGGAGTTCTCGGCAGTGCAGGCGCGGCACGACCTGGCCTGCTCGCTGGCCAACATGGGCGATCTGCCGCGAGCACTGCAGCTGTTCGACGAGGTGACGGCCAAGTTTGTCGAGCTTGGCCACGATGCCTCTGTGCCGATCCTGTCGCGCGCCGAGGCACTCTTGCTGGGCGGGCTCAGCGCCGATGCGTTGACGTTCTCGCAAGACGCTGCTCGACGCCTGCGCGCCGAAGGAAACCATTCGGCGGCAGCCCAAGCGCTCGTCGCGGTCGCCGAGGCCGGACGACTCGAAGACGACTACGCAACCGCTGTCACCGCGGCGCGGAGCGCCTACGACTGGTTTGCCTCGAATCAATCCGCTGGATGGCAACGCGCTGCCCAGCTGGAGGTGTTGCGCGCCCAGCACCACAGCCACAGCCTCGATGCGTCGGCCATCGAGCAGCTCGAACAGATGGCCGAGGCACTGTCAGAGGCAGGTGACGTGCGCAGCGAGATTCATGCCAGATGTCTCGCCGCGCTCGCGGCGTGCAGCCATGACCAAGTCGAGCGCGGCGCACGGCAAGCTGCACTGGCCAGTCGCATGGCCAGGCGGACGCGGTTGTTGCAAACCCGCCTCGCCAGCCACCACGCTGTTGCCACGGTTCGATTGGCGCGCGGTGACCTCGCCGGCGCCCGACGCGAGTTGCGTCAGGCACTCGACTTGCTCGACTCGGCGCGGCAGCTTCGCGGGGCCGGCGACGCGGGCACCGCGGTGCTGACCCAGGCCCGTTCGATCACGGCACTCACCAGTCGCGTCGCCTCGCTCGAGACCCAGCCGATGCGTGCGCTGGCCTGGATGGAGCGAGCGCGACTTGCCGGTCGCGTCTCGCATCCGGCGTCGCCGCCCGTCGACGACGACGCTGCTGCCGACTTCTCCCGTCTCCGTACCGTCGCCGGCGACCTGCGACGTGCCGAGCTCTCCGGCGAGCCCACCGAGGACCTGCGACGCAGGCACGCCGAGCTCGAGCAGTCGATGCGCGCCGAGTGGCTCAAACGTGCCCACCCGACCGACGTCAGCGACCGGCTGCCGACACTCAGCGATTTGAAGAAGATGCTCGATGACGTGCAGGTCGTCTCGGTCAGCTCGACGGGCGACAAGTTCATCGCTGTCGCCGTCGATCGCAAACAGGCACGATCCCTTGTGCTCGGTGACTCGTCAGAGATCATCACCGTGGCGCAGCGTGCCGACGCGGCATTGCGAGGGTTGGCGAAAAGTGGCGACGCACCGTCGGTTGCCGCGGCACGACAACGAGCATTCGCGGCCGCAGTCGCATCCCTCGACGCCGCCTTGCTGGCAGAAGTTCGTATCGAAGCAACGCACGTCGTGCTCGTGGTGCCCGCGGAGCTGCATGCCCTGCCCTGGGGTGCGATGCCATCGTTGGGCGGCCGCTCGTTCACCCTGGCGCCCTCGGTCGGGTGGTGGATCGACCGTGCGTCGGCGGAGGCCGTACCGCCCAGCTCCGCTCTCGTCGTGGCCGGCCCGGGCTTGGCCGAAGCGGAGTCTGAGGCGACGCGCGTCGCCGCCTGCTACCGCACTTCGACTCTGCTGACCGGTCCACGCGCCCCGGTCGCCGCGGTGACTGCCGCGATGCGGCACCACGACATCGTCCATTTCGTCGCACATGGGCGGTTTCGCCACGACAACCCGTTGTGGTCGACCATCGAGCTGGCTGACGGACAGCTGACGGTCTACGAGCTCGAACGCATTGGTGCGGTTCCGCCGACGGTGATCTTGGCGTCGTGTGAGTCCGCCGTGTCCGGCACACGTAGTGGCGCCCAGTTGCACGGCCTGGCAGGTTCGTTGCTGTCGATGGGAGCGCGCACCATCGTCGCTGCGATCGGTGCGCTCCCCGACACTGCCGACACCCGAGACACGATGGTCGAGTTGCACCGTGACCTCGTCGGTGGTGTCTCCGCGTCGGCATCGCTGGCTCGCCAACGCCGAGCCGACAACGACCCGCTGAGCATGACCGCTGCAGGCCTCGTGACGCTCGGAGTCGGGTAGCCGTGCCGAGCGAAGGTTTGTCGGGGTGCACCGACGGCGAACTGATCGGGATGATCCGCGCCGGCGGCAAGATACGCGAAGCCGCGTGGACCGACATGCTGCGCAGATACACACCGAAGATGTACGCGGTGGCACGCTCGTTCGACATCGACCAACAGACGGCGGAGGACCTCGTGCAGACGGCCTGGCTGAGGTTCCTCGAACGGTCGCACCAACTCCGCGACGAATCGTCCGTCGGTGCGTGGCTGTGCATGATCGTGCGGAATGAGGCCCGCCGACTGGTAACCCGGCGGCGAACGATTCCAACGGCCGAAGGTTGGGATCAGCGACCCGCCGACATCCAGTCACCCGCTGCCGGGCTGGTTGCATCAGAGCAGGCCAAGGCGTTGCGCAGCGCATTCGCCAAGCTGGGTGAGGATTGTCGTCAATTGTTGACGCTCGTGCTCGCAGACCCGCCGCTGTCGTACGACGAGATCGCGGTTGCCCTCGACCGCCCCCGCGGATCGCTTGGCCCAACCCGACAGCGTTGTCTCGATCATCTGCGCCGGCTGCTGCCGGCAGGACTGGAGATCACAGAATGATCAATTTTGATGTATCTGCATGCCGGCGTCTGGATCTTGACAGGCGCTACACACATACGCGAGGAGGGTTGTGACTGGCGCCGACGAGCACGTGCCGGCGTCGGACCGAATTCTGATGAAGGCATTGGCCGAAGCACTCGGTGGTGTAGAGCCGCCCGCGGATCTCACCGCACGTTGCGAGGGTCTGCTCGGTTGGCTCGACGTCGATGCCGAACTTGCCGAGCTCCTCGATCAATCTGCACTCGACTCGACAGGCACTCGTGGCCCAGCCAGTTCGACGCCAACTCTCGAATTCACGGTTGCGGACGGCAACTGCGTCATCGAGATCTCGACAACCGAAGGTGTACTTCGTGGCCAGCTACTGGGCGGCGAAGCGCAGCAGGTTGTCGTGCGAACGTCGGCAGGAACAAGTCAGTCAGCGTTGATCGACGAGCTCGGCGCCTTCGAAGTCAGCAACCCGCCGTCGGGGACGATCCGACTGGAATTCGAATTATTTGACGGTCGACGGATCCATTCCGACTGGTTCGTCGTATAGAGCACCAGCGGGACACGAGATCAGGGGAACAAGCATCATGAGCGTCAACTGGCCAGCCATTCGCCACAGAGTCGCGACAACCGCAGCCATCGCTGCAGTTGCCTGCGGATCACTGACCGTCAGCAGCAGCGTCAGCGCTGGGACGGCGACCGAAGTCGACGTCATGGCCTGGCTCGACGACGTCGACCCGGCGATCACCGTCGATCAGTCCAACAAGTGCATGGCAGGCGCGACCGACGCTGTCGCGTACCGCAACGACCGCATCGTGCTGCGAACCTCGGCCAACGATGCCAGCGTCAAGACCACGGTCAACACCAAACTCAACCTGATGTACGGCGGCGGGCCGATCAACTACGTCGGGCCCATCGAACGGATCACGTTCCCGAACACTCCTCCGGCGAACACGCCCGTGACCCCGGTTCTCTCGGTGACCCTGGTGCCGCGTCCAAGCGGTCTGCCGCACGACATCGTCGGGTTGGCCCGGCGACTTCGCCAAGAGTCGCATGTGCCCTCGTCTCCCGACTACGCCCTCACGCCCGAAGGCCCCTACGGCCATTACTGGCCAGATGGATTTCCAGCGAAAATCTCAACTTTGACCCCGCCGCGGACGAACCTCGTTCCGCTCACCACCAATCCGATTGGTACTGGCGTGAAGGTCGAGATCTTCGACACCGGTCTCGCGCCGACGACGGCCAGCGAGCTGCCGACGACTTCCAAGCTGGCGTCGACCGACAATGAGTTGATCGACATCGTCGACAACGGTCCGTCTATGGCCGACTATCCCGCCGTGGCGCACGGCAAAGCGATCGCCGGCACGATTTACACGACCGCTCCCGGGGCAACAATCCAAGAGGTGCGGATCAACGATCGCTCCGGCCTGCTGACCGACGTCTCGGCAGTGCGGGGCATGGCGTCCGCCCTGCGAACCCTGTCGCGGGTCGACTATCCGGACCTCATCGTCAACTCCTTCAGCACCGCGGTGTGCGACGCAGGGCCAGGGTCGGGTGTGTCCGACTTGCGGCCTGTCGGTCTCGAAGCGGTCGTCGAAGTCGTCGACAAGTTCGATCCATACCAACCCGACGGGATGCTGATCGTCGCTTCGGCCGGCAACCTGGCGACCAGAAGGCCGCACTATCCCGCGGCGTTTGAAACAGTCGTTGGAGTTGGCGCACTCGATGGCAACATCGGCGGTGACCTCAGCCCATGGTCCAGCCCGGCACGCACCGCGCCGATCGCAGATTTCTCCGACCGAGGATCTTGGGTCGATGTCTACGCACCTGGGGTCGACATTCCCACGACCCATGCCACTGGCGTGCGGTTCCAGGACGGCGGCGACATCATCGAAGGCAAGGCAAATGTCAGCGGAACTTCGTTCTCCGCGCCGATCTTCACCGGTTACCTCGCCGAGATCATCTCAACTGGCAAGGTCAAGGCACGGACCGCCTACGCGCAGTTGGTGTCGAGTGGCAGGGCCGCGCTTCCCCAGTGCGGAACCGCCAC
>JAENVT010000436.1 GCA_016650435.1 Ilumatobacteraceae bacterium | reverse complement strand
TCGCTGTCGTGAATCACTTTATGTGGCAAAGATGCCGCTACCAGGGGTTCTTGGCGCGCTACTTCTTGACAAATTTGCGATCCAGTCTGTACACCGGCCATTGGACGCGCGTACAGTAACCACCGCCGGGTCCTCAAGGACTGGCCAGAACACTGGGCGACGTCGCACCCAACGACGCCCATTGTCAGGAGCGGTCCCCAGGCAGTCTTTCCGCTGACGGCCTGGGGACGCTGCTCTTTTCGGGCTAGTTTCACCCGCAATCGACGAACGGAGATTTCACTCGATGAAGCTCATCACAGCCATCGTCAAGCCGTTCAAGATCGACGACGTCAAAGAAGCGTTGAAGGCAGCCGGCGTGCAGGGCATGACGGTGAGCGAGGTACGTGGCTTCGGCCGACAGGGCGGCCACAGCGAGACCTATCGCGGTGCGGAGTACATGATCGACTACGTGCCGAAGGTCTGCATCGAGCTGGTCGTCGACAATGCCGTTGCCGACCTTCTCGTCGACACCATCCGCCAGGCCGCAGCGACCGGCAAGATCGGCGACGGCAAGATCTGGGTCACCGAGGTCGACCGCTTGGTGCGCATTCGCACCGGCGAAGAGGGCAGCGACGCGGTGTGACACGTAGAGTCGGCTCATGACCGTGACCGAACCGCTGCCGGCCAAGGTCCAGCGCTGGACCGCGCAGTGGAAAGAACTGTACGAAGAGGTGATCACCACCGGGTTGTGCACCGGTTGCGCGGGCTGCGTGGTCACGTGTCCCCACGACGTGATCGGCTATGAGCACGAGGAGGGCAAGTACAAACCCTTCCACCTCGAGGAAGAGCTCGGACTCGACAACTGCATCCACGGGGAGAAGGGATGCACGACGTGCACGCGTGCCTGCCCAAGGTTCCGGGCATGGGAGTCGAGCGCCGACATGCATCTGTTCGGCCGCACCCGCGAGCCCGACGAGATGGCCGGGATCTGGCGGCAGTTGCTGTTGACACGCGCAACCGACTCCGCTCAACACGAACGCGGCCAGGACGGTGGGTTCGTTTCGGCGATGCTCGTCTGGCTACTGAAGAACGACTACATCGAAGCGGCGATGGTCAGCGGAGTCGAGCCGGACGATGCGTGGAAGGCCAAGCCGGTGCTCGCCCGCACGGTCGACGATGTGCTGGCGACCGCGGGCAGCCGTTACACGTACTGCGCCAACCCGCTGGCGTTGCGTGATGCGCTCGATGCCGGACTCACCCGCTTGGCGTTGGTCGGCATGGGCTGCCAGACGTCGTCGCCACCGGTGATGTGGGATCGCAAGGCCGGAAAGGTGGGCAAGCCGTTCGTCTTCAACATCGGCCTGTTGTGTTCCAAGACCTTCGACGACTCCATCTTCCCCGAACTGTTCGAAGCCAAGTACGGCTTGAAGAAGGCCGACATGTTGAAGATGAACATCAAAGGCGTGTTCCAGATCTGGATGAAGGACGGCTCGTACCACGAGATCGATCTCAAGGAATGCCACCAGTGGACGCGCGAGGGTTGCAAGAGCTGCCCCGACTTCGCAGCCGAGCACAGCGACATCGCGACCGGCGGGATCGGCGAGGACAACGACTGGACGCTCACCATCGTTCGCACCGAACTGGGCGAGGAGGTCATCACACGGATGATCGCCGACGGCGTCATCGTCGCTCGCCCGGCGCAGGAAGACGAGAAGGCGATGAAGTTGCTGCGCCTCCTGTCCATCGTCAGTCGCAGGCGGTGGCCGGACTGGGCCGACAAGGGCCCGTCGGTCGGCGTTCCTCCTCCGAAGAAGAAGGTGGCGCCAGTGGTCACGCCACCAGAGAACGCCTCCGCTGACTGAACACGATCGCGGCGACCAGCATCGCAACGATGATGGCCAACGACACGTACGTGTTCATGTGGTACCAGTGCGAGATCGTCATCTTGATCCCGACGAAGATCAGGATCCCGCCGAGCGCATGCGAGAGATAGTGGAAGCGTTCCTTGGCATTGGCCAGCAGGAAGTACATCGCCCGCAACCCGAGGATCGCGAACGCGTTGGACGCGAACACGAGATACGACTCGTTGGAGACCGCCAGGATCGCCGGCACCGAGTCGACTGCGAAGATGATGTCGGTGACCTCCACCACGAACAGGGCTGCCAGCAACGGAGTAGCGGCGCGCTTGCCGTTGATGCGGGTGAAGAACTTCTGCCCGTCGAGCTCGTCGGACACAGGCATGACCTTGCGCAGTAGCCCGAGCCCGCGAGTCGATTCCTGCTCGTCCTCGTCGTCGCGATGGCGGATGATCTTCAGCCCGGTGTAGACGAGGAAGACCCCGAACACCAGCAGCAACCACCAGAACCTGCTGATCAGCGCGCTGCCGAGGACGATGAAGACCGCCCGCAGGGTGAGGGCGCCGAAGATGCCCCAGAACAACACCCGATGCTGATACTTCAGCGGGATCGCCAACGTGGCGAACAACATCGACCACACGAAGACGTTGTCGACGCTGAGCGACTTCTCGATCAGGTAACCACTGATGAACTCGCCGAACGCACCGCTGCCGAACGTGATCGCGACCACGCCGGAGAACGCAAGACCGCACATCACCCAGATGATCGACTCGGTGGCGGCCTCCTTGGGCGTCGGCGCGTGCGCTTCGCGGTGGCGGAACAAGTCGATCGCCAACATCGCGACGATCACGGCGAGCAGCGCGATCCACGCTCCCGCGGAAACGTCGATGTCGACGAACTGGGAACGATCAGTAGCGGCAATGAGGTTCAACGGAAAACGCCTTTCGACTGTCTCGAGTGGTACACGGACAGTCGAAGGTCTCGCTCCCGCTGGATGCGGGCGGGGGGCCGGGCAGCAAGCTGCCGTGTTGACGACCGATCCCGAGGGCTACTCCCCTTCGACCC
>JAENVT010000435.1 GCA_016650435.1 Ilumatobacteraceae bacterium | reverse complement strand
GTGATGCACCGACCCGCGAGGTGCGGCACCATTGCAGGGGCAATGCGCGCGTAGTACTCGATCGCCTCGCCCTTTGTCGTGCCCGTTTCCGGGTACAGGACCTTGTCGAGATTCGACAGCGACAGCTCGCGCTCGCCGACCCTCACCACGGTCCCTCCGCTCATCCCCCGACCCTACGCGATGAGAGATGAGCCGCCAGTGGCCGCACATCTCTCACATCACAGGAAATGCAGCGAGCGCGATGAGAGATGTGCGGAAGGGTCCGGCTCATCTCTCATCGCACGGGACTGGCGGTTAGGCGGACTTTCGGACGCGCCGTTGCTTGGCGGGCGCTTCCTTGCCGACCACTTCCAGTTCGGGGCCACCTGCCGGGTGGCGGCCTCGGGAGGCCTTCGCAGCCTTGACACTTGCCTCGAGCGCAGCCATGAGATCGACGACCTGGGGCGCAGCGGCCGCGGGGGCGGGCGCTTCGAACTGCTCGCCGGCAGCCTTGCGCTCGATCAGGTCGAGCACCTGTTCGCGATAGGCGTCACGGTACTTCGAAGGATCGAACTCGGCCGACAACGAGGCGACCAGCGACTCGGCCATCTTGACTTCCTTGGGGCTGATCTCGATCTCGTCGAGCACGCTCAACTCGTCGATCGAGTCGACGGACACGACCTCGTCGGCGAACACCATGGTGCTCATCAGCAGCGTGCCCTCCGACGCCCGCACCGCGGCGACGTACTGCTTGTTGCGCATGACGAACCGGCCGATGGCCACCTTGCCGGCGGCTTCCATGGCCTGTGCCAACAGCGCGTACGGCTTCGGCGTCTTGTCGGGCGCGAGGATGTATGGCGAGTCGAAGTAGACGGGATCGATCTCGTCGAGATCCACGAACTCCTCGAGGTCGATGCTGCGGGTCGCTGAAGGGATGAACGGCTCGAGCTCGTCGGGATCGACGACGACGTACCGGCCCTTGCTGATCTCGTAGCCCTTGACGATGTTCTCGTCGGGCACATCCTCGCCCGTATCGGCCGACACCTTCTTCAGGCGGATCCGGCTGAGCGTGCGCTCGTCGAGTTGGTTGAACGACACGCTCTTCTTGCTGACGGCGTGAAACATCTTGATGGGAATGGCTACGAGCCCGAAACTAATCGTCCCGCTCCACACTGGCCTCGGCATAGGTACAAGTCTGCCCTGAAAATCGTCGTTTCACCAGGCCTGGCTAACCGGCCAGCACCGCGCGGGCCACGAGATCGGTTCCGAATGCAGTGAGGATTGCGAGATACAGCAGTCCGGTGGCCGCCATCACTGCCGAGTAGTAACGCTCGCGCAGCGCTGCCTTCGTCACGAACACCAGAACGATCGTGGTCACAGCACATGCTGCCCAGAACCAACCGAGCGTGCCGTTCCATCCGTCGTCGACCGCTCCGGTCCACACCGAAACCATCCCGGTGGGCAGCAGCAGGGCCGCGACCTCCAGCGGCCAGACCCAGCCGAGCGCCTGGACCAACTCGTTGAGGTGTCGCCTGGGAAGGCCCGGCTGCACCAAATACCAATGGCCGAGCAGCATGGCATCGGTGACCGCCCCCAGGAACGCGGCGCCCGCAAACGTGCGCAGGAGCGACACCGCCAGATTGCCTCCTGCATCGACGGAGGCGGCTACCAAGCCGACCACACCGACCATTGGCGCGAACAGGTCCACGAAAGGTGGGAACTCCCGGCCGGCCAGCGGCTTTTTGACCTGTCGTTCGATGCCCGTCATCTCGGCGACCCGTTGCGATCGCCGGTCGTGCTCCTCGGCGTGTCCCGAGACGCCGGCGTGCCGATGGACGACGGACACCGCCAGCGCGAACGCTGCGGCCAAGACGACGCCGGCTGCGCTCATCTCGCGGACCCAGACGGTGCCGAATCGAGCGCCCAACACCAGGGCCGTTGCAGCCATCACCAGGTAGATGCCGCGAAGGAGCCATCCGTACCCGATGCCCACCTCGCGGCGCCGCGTCGTGAACCACAGAAACGCCAGCCCACCGACCGCCCATTGCAGCAGCACTGAGGCGGCATCGAGGCGAATCACGCGGGGCAGGCTAACCAGCCCGCTGCAGTTCCGAGAGATCACCCACTCGGTGATGGAAGTTTGAAAAAAACTTTGCGATTACAAAACTTTTTTTGTTACGGCATCGTGTCAACTCTGTACAATCGAATCCAGTGAGCGGTCTCGGACGAGTTCGTTCACGAAGAGTCTCTCCGGTAGGCGCCGGTTCCCACTTCGTCGACGAGCACCGTCCCGCGAGTCGATGAAGCACCGCCCGCCGCGTGAAGCCAGCGCCGCCGGAGAGCTCCAATGCGAACCCCCGCGGCCACCGTCCCGGCCAGCGGGGGTTCGTCATTCTTTCGCCAGAAGCAGACGATTGCCGACACTTCCATGCCGTACATTCGGGTGATGAAAATTCGAGCGGCGACCCTCACGCTGCTCCTCGTCGTCGGGGGATGCTTCACGGGCGAGCGACCCTCGTTCACCACCGAGCCATTCCCGGCAGGGTCGTCCAGTGGCGACCCGGCGATCGACCAAGTGCTCGACCAGTTCGATGCCGTCAACGAAGGCCCCTACACGGCGGACTACACAGTGTTGACGAAGTTCGGCAACACCACCCGTCCCGCCAGCGTCTCGTTGGAAGCGTCGCGGCGATCGGTGACCGTCGGCGACGTGCGGTTCCTCATCGCCGACGGTGCATCACAGACCTGCCTGCTGGCCAACACCGACCCGTGCTCGTCGAGCATCGATCCGGCACGAATCAGTGACACCCAGATCACTCCCGATTTCTATGCTGCAGACGCCGCCAAACGATTGCGACGGAGTGCCATCGCACGCATCGGTACCCCGGTCGCCCACGTCGACCAGATCGCGGGGCAGTCGGCGACATGCGTCGACGTACCCGTACCGGGCGGCACCTCGGTGTTCTGCGCGCTGACCAACGGTCCGTTGGCCCGACTCGACGACGGCGCCGTCTCGATCAACCTCACGCAGTACTCGCCGGTCATCGCCGAGTCGCTGTTCGCGACAACGATCGACAGCAGCGGTCAGGCGTCGACGGCAACCAGTGCGTGATCGACGTTGTTGACGGCCAATGGGCCCGCATCGGTGGCAACCACGATGTCTTCGAGTCGCATTCCCCAACGCCCTGGTAAGTAGATCCCCGGCTCGACACTGAAGGCATGTCCCGGCTCCAGCGGCAGGCCATTGCCCTCGACCATGTAGGGGTCCTCGTGCTCTTCCATGCCGATGCCGTGGCCGGTGCGGTGCATGAAGTACTCGCCGTAACCGGCAGCGGTGATGATCCCTCTGGCGACCCGGTCGACCTCTTCACACGGCGTGCCGACGATGCCTGCCAGCACCGCTGCGCGTTGGGCCTCGTGCAGAACCGCGTAGGCCTCGGCCACCTCGGCGGGCGGATCGCCCAGGAAAACACACCGGGTGATGTCGCTGCAATAGCCATTCATGGTTCCACCGAAGTCGCACAACACGATCTCACCCTCGTGGATGACCCGGTCGCTGGCGTGGTGGTGCGGTGAGGCTGCGTTCTCGCCGGCCGCGACGATGGCGAAGTTGACCCGTTCGTG
>JAENVT010000434.1 GCA_016650435.1 Ilumatobacteraceae bacterium | reverse complement strand
GCCGGCGCTGATCAGGACGGTCGACACGATTGCTGCGCCCATCCAAGCTTGCAGGCGGGTGAGGTCATTCTCGCCACGGGTCAGCACACTGACCAGCGCGGTGAAGGTGAACAGAAACAATGGTGCGACGGCCATGTTGGCGACAACGGACACGAGCGCCCGCTCGTGCAGGCATGCGACCTGATCGTCCCTCGTTGGCGATTCCGCCTGCGCCACCGTGTACTCCTTGGCTTTGTGCGCGTTTGCGCTTCTCTGTTATCGGCCCGACACGGCCTTGGCGTGAGGTCTATCTCGAATAGTTTGGGCGTGTGAGAGGCCGATTTGCTCCGTCGCCGACCGGTCCGTTGCACCTCGGCAACCTCCGAACGGCGTTGATCGTGTGGTTGATGGCTCGGCAGCGTGGCGGCGCCTTCATCGTGCGCATGGAGGACCTCGACAGGGTGACGTCGTCGCCTGCTCACGAGGCCGACCAATTGGCGTCGCTTCGCAGCATCGGGCTCGATTGGGACGGCGAGGTCGTGCGCCAGTCGGAACGGTTCGATCTCTATCGGGAGGCGATCAGCCGCCTGCAGTCGCGCGGTCTCGTCTACGAGTGTTATTGCACTCGGCGCGAGATCCGTTTGGCGGCGGAGGCGCCGCAGGGCGCCGATCCGGATGGCAGGTATCCCGGCACATGCCGCCACCTGACCGATGACGATCGCCGGATGCTGCAGTTGGCAGGTCGCCGACCGGCGTTGCGGCTGATGAGCGACGGACGCACGGAGTCGTTCGCAGACACGTTTTGTGGGACCTGCGCCGGTCGGGTCGACGATTTCGTGTTGCAACGCAACGACGGCGTCCCCGCCTACAACTTGGCGGTGGTGGTCGACGACGCTGTGCAAGGAGTCACCGAGGTTGTGCGCGGCGACGACCTTCTCGATTCCACACCGCGGCAGATCGTGCTGCATCGGCTGCTCGATCTGCCGGTTCCCCAATACGCCCACGTGCCTCTGGTCCTCGCACCCGACGGCTCGCGGCTTGCCAAACGCCACGGCGCCGTGACACTTGCCGATCTGGGCCAGCGCGGGTATTCACCCGAAGATGTCTGTGCTCGGTTGGCCGCAAGTCTGGGCATCGACACCGGCGGTCGCGGCGTGACGGCGAATGATCTGATCGATCTCTTCGATCGGCAACAGATGCCATCCGGGCCATGGCGGCTGACTACCGACGAACTCTGACACGATCTTGGAAATGTTCGACGATCTGCAGCAGCTGTTCGGTTATCAGGGAGCGATCGACGAGCGCAGCGGTGCGACCATCGTCGGCACCGACTTGCTGGTCGTGCCGTGTTGGACAGCGGAATTTTGCGCAACCATCGTGCGCGCCGCCGAAGCCATCGGCGCCTTCGAGCCGCAGCCCGATGACCCCGTGCCTGGTCACGAAGTGTCGCTGGCCGTGATCAGCCCGCGATTGTTCGAGACCGTGCAGGAGGATTTCGGAACGCGGATCTGGCCGCAGCTGCAGACCGTCTGGCCCTACGTCGACTACTACGGGCTGCGCGATGCCTTCGTCATCCGGTACGCGCCGGACGAGCAGGAGTCGCTCCGAATTCATCACGATGTCGCCCAGGTCTCCGGATCGATCAAGCTCAACGACGGGTATTCGGGTGCCAACTTGGTGTTTCCGCGTCAGCTTTTCGAAAACTCCGGCGTTGGCGTCGGCGAGATGTTGGTGTGGCCGTCGCTCGTCACCCATCCGCACGAAACGGCGCAGCTCGAAGCGGGGATCAAGTACGCGTTGACAGTGTGGTTCGAGTTGCCGTCGTTCTGAGAGTTCCATCGAGTAAAATCCGTTTCAGATGAACCGGCGAGCGACGTACCAAACCCTGCCGCTGCTGTTGCCGGCATTGGCGATGCTGTTGCTGTCGTCGTGCACACAACATGGTTCCTCGGCCGCCGCTCAGACCCTTCCACCGCCGATCACGTTGTCGGGCCTTCCGGCTCCAACGGCCGCGGAGGTTGTCACGACCCCGGCAACGACCGAGGCACCGACCACCACCGAGGCGCCGACAACGACCGAGGCACCCACCACCACCGAGGCGCCGACAACGACCGAGGCACCCACCACGACGACGACTCCGCTGCCGTCGAACGTCGAGATCGCCGGACTCGCCGAGCAGCCGCTCGAGGCGGTCGGCGGGCACAGTGGCGAGGCGACCGCAGCCATTCAAGCAAGGCTGTTACAGCTCGGCTTCTGGAACAGCGCGGCTGACGGTAACTATGGGTTCACGACCAAGCAAGCGGTGATGGCATTCCAGAAGTACATCGGCTTGCCGCCTGACGGGTTTGTCAACAGAACCACCGCCGACTATCTGACCAATTTCGTCGAGAAGGCTCACGCCGCAGCCGACACCGGCACGCTCGTCGAGGTCGACAAGGCCAAGCAGTTGCTGTTCATCGTCGTCGATGGCAAGACGCAGTGGGCGTTCAACACCTCAACCGGCAGCGGGATCCCTTACGAGGCGGCCAACAAGAACGACCCGACCAAGATCGAAACCGGCGATGCAGTCACACCTGAAGGTCTCTTTCACACCACCCGCGAGCGTCCGGAAGGTTGGTG
>JAENVT010000433.1 GCA_016650435.1 Ilumatobacteraceae bacterium | reverse complement strand
CCAGGTGGAAACCAGGGACTGTGCAGCGCTCACCGACGCCGATCTCGACGAAATGGCGTCAATGGGCGGAGCGTTCGACATCGGAGTGTTGTCGAAGGCCAAAGAAGATTGGGTGCTGTGCACGACGGCGCGCATCGACGACAAGCTGCACGGATGCACATTCTCGACCCTCGAACGCATTGGCGGCACGCCGTGTGTACTGATCGGACTGATGAGCGTCAAGCGCACCAGCAAACGCGATCAGGTACTGAAAGGTCTGATGGGTGAAGCGTTCCACCGGGCGTTGATGGCTTTCCCCGATGAGGACGTCGTCATCGGCTCAAGATTCGTCACCGTCGACTCAATCGAAGCGTTCAAGCAGGTCGACGAACTGATTCCCCGTCCTGGCCACCGCGCCGTTGGCGAGGAGCGGGCCTGGGGTCGTCGTCTGGCCAAGCGGTTCGGAGTCGACGCCGGCTACGACGAGCAGTCATTCGTCGTCAAGTCCAACGGTCAGACCGGGTTCCTCGATCACGAGACGCTGAAGCCGGAAAAGATCAAGCCAGAGCTTGCTGCGCTGTTCGCTACGGTCAACCCCAAAAAGGGCGGCTCGCTCGTCGCCCATGGTTGGGTCATGGCGGAAGATCTGTTGAAGCTAGGCGCTCGCTGAGCCACGAATCTGAGATCGGCGAATCCGGGTCGGTCGAAGCCATTATCCGCCGACGGCGGATGACGAGAAACTTCAGTCGCGAACCGCTCGATCCCCAGCTCGTCGCCGACCTGGTCGACACTGCTCGGCGCGCACCATCGGCCGGGTACAGCCAAGGCGTGCATTTCATCGTCCTCAGCGGTGACGCCGTGGCGAAGTTCTGGCAGACCACTGATTCCGAGGAGTGGTTCGCAGCGATTCACGATGCTCTGCTGCACGCGCCTGTGATCGTGCTCCCGATCGCCGATCCCGATGCGTACACGTCGAGGTACGCCGAGGCCGACAAGCAGGGCCATGGCCTGGAGATCGCGGCGAACTGGCCGGTTCCCTTTTGGCTGACCGACACGGCGATGGCGGTGCAAAACCTGCTGCTGCTCATCGAGGCGCACCGGTTGGGGGCTCTGTACTTCGGCATCTTCCAGAATGTCGGTGTACTGATGGCCGATCTCGGTGTGCCCGACGGAATGCTGTCGGTCGGTGCGGTTGCGATGGGACACCGATCATCGACCGATCGTCCCAGCGGTTCGGCAACGACTCGACCGCGGCGATTGACGACCGAGGTCGTCCATTACAACCACTGGTAACTATGGTCGTGAGAATGGCATCGCAGGTTCCGTTGGTCGACTATCTGGTTCTCGACGATCATCCTCATCTCGTGGCTCACGAGTGCCCGACATGCGGCGCGCGCTATTTCGATCGTCGCAACGCCTGCGCCAACTGTGGTGGCACGGCGTTCGGCCCCGCCGACGTCGAGACCGACGGCGAGGTTCGTTCGTTCACGATCGTCACGTTCGCCGCGCCGGGCGTGAAGGTGCCGTTCGTGTCGGCAATCATCGACTGTGCGGGAACGAGCGTGCGAGCCAACCTCATCAACGTGGAACCAGATCCCGAGCACGTCAGCCTGGGGATGAAAGTGCGGTTGGCGACCTATTCGTTGGGGACCGACGACCAAGGCACAGAAGCAATCGGGTTCGGTTTCGAACCCGCGTAAACGAGAACGGAGCAGCGATGAGTGACGATGTCTGGATCCTGGGGATTCGAATGACGAAGTTCGGCAAGCATCCCGACAAGGACACGGTCGACCTGGCATCCGAGGCTGCGCTTGCCGCGCTCGCCGACGGCGGCGTGACGATGAAGGACATGGGCGTGCTAGCTGCTGGTTGCCTGATGCAAGCCAGCTCCGGCATCGGCCAGCAGTTGCAGAAGCAGATCGGGCAAACCGGCATCCCTGTCTACAACGTCGCCAACGCCTGCGCGACGGGCGCGACCGCGTTGCGCACGGCGATCATCGCGGTCAAATCGGGCGAGTGCGACATGGGCCTGGCGGTTGGTGTCGAGAAGCTGGCCGGTGCCGGACTGCTCGGTGGAGGCGGCCGCGCCAAGAGCGACAACGCCACGTGGACACCCAGCGGCCGCTACGGCGCGGTGGCCACGACCGACGGCCGGATCGGGACCGACGCGATGCCTGGAGTGTTTGCTCAGGTGGGCATGGAGTACGGCCACAAGTACGGCGGCACCAGCTTCGAGCTGTTCGCCAAGATCAGCGAGAAGAACCACGCCCATTCGACGCTCAATCCGCTGGCCGCGTACTCCAAGCGATTCACGCTCGACGAGATCATGAACGACATGATGATCGCCTATCCCAACACCCGGCCGATGTGCTCTGCCAACTGCGACGGCGCCGCGGCTGCGGTGGTGGTCAGCGACGCCAAGTTGAAGACGTTGTCGCTCGAGCAGCAGCGCCGGGCCATCAAGATTTCGGCGTCGGTGCTGACCACCGATCCGTGGCAAGAAGCGTGCCAGGTGCTTCCCGACGTCAACACGCTGACGCGCAATGCGGCGACGACTGCGTACGAGAAGGCCGGGATCGGCCCGGACGATCTCGACCTCGTCGAGCTGCACGATTGCTTCGCCACAGCGGAGCTGGTGCACTACGACAATCTCATGCTCTGCCCGCCAGGTGGAGCGGTTGATTTCTTCGAATCCGGAGCCCCGTGGCGCGACGGTTCGACACCGGTCAACGTGTCCGGTGGCCTGCAATCCAAGGGCCACCCCATTGCCGCCACCGGCATCGCCAACATCTGGGAGGTCTGCCACCACCTGCGTGGTGAGGCCGGAGACCGTCAGATCGAAGGCGCCAAAGTCGGCCTCGCCCACGTCATCGGTCTCGGTTCAGCCTGCGGCGTCCACATCCTCGAAAAAGCGGCAGCCTAGAGAGAACCCGCAATCAGCGCGAGCGATCAAAGACGCGGATCGTTTGTGAGCTCACACAGAGATCTCAGAACTCTCATCGACGACGTCACGTCGCGGCGGCGAGTTGGGCCAGGAGGGTGTCGACGTCTTTGGCCGGGAGCTGGCAGACGTAGTGCCGGCACACGTAGGCGAACCCGTCCTCGCGTTGCTCCCAGAGCGGGGAGTCGTACGGCTTACCCCACGCTAAGACAGCGTTAGGGAGCCATCGAGATCGCACGGCACGGACGAGGTCGGGCCGATCACCGACAACGGCGATCTCGGTCGTGCCGTTGGAAACCATGTCGACCGCGGCCATCGCGTTCGAAAACGCACTCGGCGCCTGCGGGATCACCCGGCCGAGCAGTCGCAGGATCTGCTCGGCGTGGTTGGTGTACCGGACCTCGCCGGTCAACGCTCCGAGGCGAACGAGAGCCACTGCGGCGATCGAGTTCGCCGATGGCGTGGCGTTGTCCATCAGATCCTTCTGGCGGGCGACGAGCTGTTCGCCGTCGTCGGCGGTGGAGTACAGACCTCCGTTGTCGACGTCCCAGAAGTGGTCGAGCATGGTGTCGGCCACACCGCGTGCGTGGTCGATCCACACACCGTCGCCGGTCGCCTCCGACAGCCGGGTGAAGCCGTCGACGATTGCCGCGTGGTCAGCGGCCAGCGCGGCGTGGCGCGCTCGTGGTTGGCCCTCTGCTTGCCACGAACGATGCCAGCGATCGTCGGTTCCACGAAGGTTGTCGACCAGGAATCGGCCGTTCTCGACGGCAGCGTCGAGCCAATCGCGGCGGTCGAATGATGCGGCCGCCTCGCACAACGAAGCCAACATCAGACCGTTCCATTCGGTCAACACCTTGTCGTCGAGCAACGGCCGCCGGCGCGCAGCGCGGGCCTCGAACAGCCGCTGCCTGGCCGACTCGACCTCTGGTGGCCTGGCGAGCTCGCCGCGGTGCTGCAACCGAGTAGGGATGGTTCGCCCCTCGAAGTTGCCGTCATCGGTGAACTCGTACCACTCGAGAGCGACGTCGGCGTCAGCGCCAAGCACATCGCGCAGTTCGTCGATCGTCCAGGTGTGGAACAGGCCTTCGTGGCCGTGCCCGTGTTCGTCGGGCGAGTCGGCATCCTCCGCCGAGAAGAAACCGCCGGAGGGGTGCCGAAGCTCGCGCAACACATACTCGACCGTCTCCTCGACGACCTGCTTCCAACGTTGCTCGCCAAAGACGAGGTAGGCGTGCAGGTACACGCGGATCAGCAAGGCCTGGTCGTACAGCATCTTCTCGAAATGAGGTACCAGCCATTTCTCGTCGACCGAGTAGCGGGCAAAGCCACCACCGATGTGGTCGTACATGCCACCGCTGGCCATCGCGTCGAGTGACGTGGTGATGATTGTCTTCGCATCCTCCTGCGGCGCGCCCACGTAGGCGCGCAGCACCAGGTCGAGGCCCATCGTCGACGGAAACTTCGGCGCCCCACCGAAGCCGCCCCACGTCGCGTCGAACGTGCCGGCCAGCTGTTGCAGCGCCTGGTTGAGTGCAGCGTTGCCTGGAAGATCCGTCGCCGGCTCGATCAGCGCAGTGCGACTGATCGCATCACCCAAGGCCTCGACGTTCTGACGCACGTCGTCGGGCCGATTGACCCAGACGTCGTCGATCGCCGCCATCAGGTTCAAGAAGTTCGGCTTCGGGAAATAGGTTCCGCCGTAGAACGGATGACCGTCCGGGGTGAGGAACACCGTCATCGGCCAACCACCACGGCCACTCATCGCCTGCACCGCGTCCATGTAGATCGAGTCGACGTCGGGACGTTCCTCGCGGTCGACTTTGATGTTGACGAATCGACGGTTCATCTCGCCGGCGACCTCGTTGTCCTCGAAACATTCGTGGGCCATCACATGGCACCAGTGGCACGCCGAGTAGCCGACGCTCAGCAGGATCGGCACGTTTCGCTGTGCCGCGGCGGCGAATGCCTCGGGCCCCCACGCGTACCAATCGACCGGGTTGGCGGCGTGCTGGCGCAGGTAGGGGCTGGTTTCGCGGGCGAGCCGGTTCGTTGCTGCCATTCGACAACCGTACGCCGCGGCGACGCTCCTGCGTTGCTCGCTCCATCAGATGCATCTCGGGACTCGATCGGGATTTCCAGGGCCGCAAGTCCCTGTCGCGGTCTCGGACCCATCTATACGTTGAGTGGTGGAGTCGCCACATAGCGTGCGGCCATTCGGGGGAATGGGATGGGCTTCGCGAATTCACCGGGCGGGTGCTGGACCAGGAGACGACAGTGGGCAACGTTCTGAAATTTCGCGCAGGTACATTCGGGGCGTCGGCTATGGCCGTCGCGCTCGTGACCATGACGGGGCTGTCGGTTGTCGCACAATCGACACCGGCGTTCGCCACCCCTCCCATCATCTTGGTCGCGCCAATCGATCTTGGCCGAGCGGCACCGTTCGCCGTCCTCGCCGGGGCGTCGGTCGGCAATACGGCGACCGGCCCGGTAACAATTGTTCGCGGCGACCTCGGCGTGTTCGTCGCCAGTGGCGCTGTCACTGGCTTCCCGCCGGGCCTGGTCAATGGCACGCAACATGCGTCAGGCGCCACAGCCGTGGTCAATGCCCACACCGACCTCCTAGCCGCCTACACCGCGGCCGCAGGTCGCCCATCGGACTTCGCGCTCGCCCCCGATTTGCTCGGACTGACGTTGTTCCCCGGTGTCCACACCTACGCAGGTGCGGTTGCCAACACAGGGACCGTCACGCTCGACGGCGGTGGCCAGGCGAACGCGGTGTTCATCTTCCAAATCGGTGCGGCGTTCTCCGCGGCCGCGTCCTCCCACGTCGTCCTGACGAACGGTACGCAGGCCAAGAACGTGTTCTGGCAGGTCAACGGCGCCGGAGCAATTGGCGCCACGTCCGACTTTGCCGGAACGATGATGACGGCCGCTGCAATTGGTGTCGGCGCCAACTCGCTCTTCAACGGTCGGGCGTTGGCCGAGACCGGTGCCATCACGACCAACAGCGATCAGTTCTACTCCGGCTCGCCCGCCATCACGATCACCGGCGGAGCCACCGTGAACACAGCCGACAACACCCCGACGATCTCGGGCACGACAACCGTCGACACGCCGGCAACGGTCACCGTAACGATCGGCGCGCAAACGCTGCCGGCAACCGTGCAGTCGGACGGCACCTGGACTGTCACCGCGGCGAGCCTTGCCAACGCCGCCTACACAGTCAATGCCGTTGCTACCGACGCAGTGGGCAACATCGGGACCGCGACCCAGTCACTGACGGTCGACATCACTCCGCCCGTTGTCACCATCACCGGTGGTGCGGTTCGAGTGACGAACGATTCGACTCCGACAGTCGACGGAACCACCGACGTCGGTACCGGGTCCCT
>JAENVT010000432.1 GCA_016650435.1 Ilumatobacteraceae bacterium | reverse complement strand
TCGCCGTCTCGCTCTGTTCGTCGGTGGGTACCTCATCGTGTGGGCCGCCATCGGCATTCCGGCGTACATCGCGCTCCGTATCGTCGATGATCGTGTTGCCGACTCGCCGGCGACGATGCGCACCATCGCAGTCACCCTCCTCGTGGCCGCGGGCATCTATCAACTGACCCCGCTGAAGGCAGTGTGCCTGCGCCACTGCCGGTCGCCGCTCGCGCAACTGTTGCACTACGGAAACATCAAGGGTCGAGGTAAGGACCTGAAGGTCGCGCTGCACCACGCCGGCTTTTGTCTTGGCTGCTGCTGGGCGCTCATGGCGCTATTTCTCGCGTTCGGAGTGATGAACCTGTGGGCCATGCTCGGCCTTGCTGTGATCGTGTTCAGCGAGAAACTGTTGCCGCACGGCGAGACCATCGGTCGCCTCGTCGGTGCGGCCTTCGTCGCGCTCGCGCTGCTCGTCGCGACCTCACAGCTGGTAGCCGACGCAATCGTGCCATCAGACCCTGCACCCATGAACGAAATGTGATGTCTCGGCGGTCACCATTGCGATCGCTCGAAAGGTTGTAAGTACATTTCCTCGAGTTGAAGACTGGCCATGACACGGTACAGGTCCCGGGTTCGAGCCCCGTCACGCCCACCGAATCGTCCGCTTCTCGCCCACGACGACAGAGGGGCACGCGGGTCCGAGAACAAACGTGACGTCCGCGGACGAGAAGTTCCGAACGCGCGCAGAGGAAGCGGCGCCCAGGCGGCCGAGTCGTTCCCATTGCCCTTGACTATTGGTTTGTTCGCGAGGAGCATTGTCTCTGGCGCACATTCGGGAGGCGCCGGACACAAATCATCGTAGATGGTAGATGAGGGTCAGGGACGGGGGCACGATCGACGTGAGACATGCATCAACGATGATCAAAGTACAGGGCGTTCAGCGAGGTCACGTTCGTTCGCCACTTCGCCGACTCAGCCGATCAGTTTCTGCGATGGCGACGGTCCTCTCGCTGATGACGGGCTCACTGGCCATATTCGGGCCTGGCGTCGCCGTAGCCGCTGCGGCGGCGTACACGGCGGTCGATCTCGGCACCCTCGGCGGCTCGCAGAGTTCGGCCGACGATGTGAGCGGCGCGGGTCAGGTGGTCGGGCGAAGTGTTACGGCGTCGGGCGATGTGCACGCGTTCTCGTGGACTGCGACTGGAGGGATGGTCGATCTGGGCACCCTCGGTGGTTTGTTCAGTGGCGCTGTCGCCGTGGTCAGCCCACAGCAGGTGGTGGGCGACAGCGCTACGGCATCGGGCGCTGTGCACGCGTTTTGGTGGACTCCGAGTGCAGGGATGGTCGATCTCGGCACTCTCGGTGGTTTGGAGAGCCGCGCCATCGATCTGAACAGCCTTGGGCAGGTGGTTGGCAACAGTGATACTGCATCCGGCGAGTTGCACGCTTTCTCGTGGACTCCGGACAGTGGTGGGGTGATGGTCGATCTGGGCACCCTCGGTGGGCCGGAGAGCCGCGCCAGGGGTGTCGACGTGGATGGGCAGGTGGTCGGCTACAGCGACACGGCATCCGGCGAGGTGCACGCCTTCTCGTGGACTGCGGGTGGAGGGATGGTCGATCTCGGCACCCTCGGTGGGTTGGAGAGTCGCGCCATGGGTGTGGACGAGAACGGGCGGGTCGTCGGATACAGCGAAAATTCATCCGGTCGGCTGCACGCCTTTTCGTGGAGAGCGAACGGCGACCCGATGGACGATCTCGGTACCCTCGGCGGGTCAACCAGCCGCGCCGCAGCAGTGGCCAGCGGCTGGGTGGTCGGCTACAGCCGTACGGCGTCGGGTGACGACCACGCCTTCATCTGGAAATCGCGGCAGGTGATGCTCGATCTCGGCACCCTCGGCGGGTCGGACAGCAGCGCCGCCGCCGTGAACGACAATGGGCGCGCTGTCGGGGTCAGCAGTACGGCGTCGGGCGAAAGTCACGCGTTTTCTTGGACCTCGGACGAAGGGATGGTCGATCTCGGAACGCTCGGTGGCTCGTATAGCCAAGCGGTGGCGGTGAACGACAACGGACACCTGGTCGGGGAGAGCGATACGGCAACGGGCGACGTGCACGCCGTGATCTGGCTGTTCTCGGCAGCCGTCCTCGACAATGCCACCGATCTCGGCACCCTCGGTGGGTCGCAGAGCTTGGCCAACACTATAAGCGGCGGTGGCGACGTGCTCGGAAACAGCGATACGGCATCGGGAGAGTCCCACGCGTTCCTGTGGACCTCGGCCGGGGGGATGGTCGACCTCGGCACTCTCGGTGGGATCGCGAGCACCGCCACCGCGGGGAGAAGCGACAATGGACAGGTGGTCGGAGGCAGCACTACGCCATCCGGCGACGTGCACGCCTTTTTGTGGTCCGCAGCCGGGGGGATGATCGACCTCGGCACTCTCGGTGGGTCGAGGAGTTACGCCGCAGATGTGAACGCGAGTGGCCAGGTGGTGGGAGAGAGCTATGTGGCATCGGGCGATCAGCACGCCTTTTTGTGGACCGCGGCTGGGGGGATGGTCGATCTCGGCACCCTCGGCGGTTCGCTGAGGCAAATCAGTGTTACCGGGGTGAACGACAGCGGGCGGGTGGTCGGGTACGGCTATTTGGCGACGGGCGAGCAGCGCGCCTTTTCGTGGACAGCGGCTGACGGTATGGTCGGTCTCGGCACCCTCGGCGGCTCGCGGAGCGAGGCGCACGGCGTCAATTCCAGCGGAAAGATCGTCGGATACAGCCATACGGCATCCGGCGATTGGCACGCCTTTTCGTGGACCGCGGCTACGGGGATGGTCGATCTCGGGACGCTCGGAGGGCCGTACAGTTTTGGCACTGCGGTGAGCGACAGTGGCCAGGTGATCGGGTCCAGCTATACGGCGTCGGGCGAGTCCCACGCGGTCCTGTGGACTGCGGCTGGCGGGATGGTCGATCTCGGCCACCTCGGGGGGTCCAGCAGCGCTGCCATCGCGGTGAGCGCCAGCGGGTTGCTGGTGGTCGGATACAGCTATACGGCGTCGGGCGATCAGCACGCCTTTTCCTGGAGTTCGGCTGGGGGGATGGTCGACCTCGGCACCCTCGGCGGGTTGGAGAGCGTGGCACTCGGCGTCACCACGAGTGGGCAGGTGGCCGGCTACAGCCAGACGCCATCCGGCGTGTACCACGCCGTCGTGTGGGACGTGCCGGTACCGGTTGCCTCGGACACGACGGCGCCGACGGCGACCATCTCCGTGCCGGTCGACGGCGCGACGTACGACCTCGGATCGACAGTGGCTGCGGACTATTCGTGTTCCGACGATTTCGCGTTGGCCGTCACCGGCGGATGTGTCGGGACTGTGCCCGACGGTTCGAGCATCGACACTTCGGTGATCGGCACGCACTCGCTTTCGGTGACTGCCACCGATGCTGCGGGTCTCACCGCCACGACGACATCGTCGTACACGGTGTCCGGCACTCTGGCCGCCGGGCTTGCCTTGACCGGCACGTTCACAAGCATTCCGGTCGGGTATACGGTGACGGCCGTCGACGCTGGGGCGGCCGGCGTGACGATCACGGTCACGGGCTCTGGCACCGCGAAGGTCGTGATGTCGGTGTGTGCCGGCGGGTTCACGGTGCAGATCGCTCCTGGGAGCATTGTCACTCTGGCGTGCGGCAGCGTGATCGCCAAGGTGGTGGCCGGCTCCGTCCAAGTTGATCTGACGAATGCTGCGGGTCTGGTCACCATGACGGTGGTCGCTGGTGGCATCGCCACCCTGAAGAACAACGGTGACGTGGTGGTCGCCCCCGAAAGCGCGGTCCCGGTGTCGGTGACCATCGGTGGCGTCACCCAGATCGTGCTGCCCGGGCGCACGAGCGACACGTTGGCGCCGACCGCGGCGCCGTCGAGGGCGCCGGCCCCGAACGCAGCTGGTTGGAACAAGACCGACGTGACGGTCTCGTGGCATTGGACTGATGAGAGCGGCGGATCGGGCATCGATGTTGCCCACTGCACCACGTCGTCGATGTCGACGGGTCAGGGTGCCAGCATCGTTGTGTCAGCAGCGTGTTCCGATCTGGCGGGAAATGCAGCAACGGCGTCCGTCGCGGTGAAGGTCGACCGCACTCCTCCCGTCATCCTCTGCCCGGCATCACCGAAGCGCGGCCTCAATGCGGCCGGCTCGACTTTGACTGCGGCGGTCGCCGACGCGGGAGGCAGTGGTGTGGCATCGTCATCAGTCACGGTGGCCGCGCCGACCAACGTGGCGGGTGCTCGATCGGTCACCGTCTCTGCTACCGACGTGGCCGGCAACACGGCGTCGGTCTCGTGCGGGTATCAGGTGATTTACACCGTGCAATGGTTACTTCCGGTGGGAGGTGTTGCTTCGCCGAGGTCGGTCCTTCGCAACACGGTGGTGCCGTTCACCTTCCAGCTGGTCGACGCCAATGGTGCTGCTGTGAACTCAGCGGTCGTGTCGGCGCCGACGAGCACGGTGATCGCCTGTCCGTCGGGTGCTACGCCGCCGCTGGTCTTGTCCGTCGCAGGAAACGCCACCACGAGGAATCTGGGCAGCGGCCGGTGGCTCGCAGGTTGGAAAGCCGAGACCGCATGGAAGGGAACCTGTCGTTCGGTCAGAATCGGTCTCAGCGATGGCACCACCATCACCGCGATCTACAAGGTGGTCTGAACGGCGCAAATGAGCTGTCGCCGCCGGGCGTGGAGCTGAGGTCGAAAGTGCGCACGACAGCTCTCGACGTGCTGCGATCGCACGTCGTCGCCGACCGAATCGACCACGGGGTCGAGCCAGGGCACGACCATAGGGTGCTCGTTCATATCGCCGATGAGGGCAATGTAACGTCGGGTCGTGGTCGGCACCATGAAGGTGACCCCGTCGAAATGTTCGGTTGACGCGAACGATTCAGCGATGGGTTAGGTAGTAGCGACTGCTCTCATCGAAGGAGATCGTTCTGATGAAGTCGAGTGAGAAGGCCTCCCGGGTCATGGCAGCGACTCTGATTCTGTTGGTCGGTGTGGCGGTTGTTGGTGGTGGTGGGTTTGTCTCGCACGGTTCAGCAGCGGGCGCGTGTCCGCCACCCGAGAGCAGCCCGTCGGACACCGTGCCGTGTACGCCAACCTCAGACCCGGCACCGTGTGACCCCACGATCACGATGGTGACGCCGTGTTCCGGCGGCTTCGTGCAGAGGTCGGGACCAGTGTTGTCGTTGAACGGGCAGCCGTACCGGTTCACGGGTATCAACATGTACGACGCGAACAATCGCGCCGGCTGCGGCACGGTGATGTCGGACGCTGACTTGGGCGCAGCGTTCGACTCGATCGGCGCCGGACGAGTGGTGCGGGCGTGGTTCTTTCAATCACTGGCGACGTCTGGTGGCCAGCGGGACTGGACAGG
>JAENVT010000431.1 GCA_016650435.1 Ilumatobacteraceae bacterium | reverse complement strand
GCACGGCGTAGCCTGCGGTCTCATGCCCAACCCGATGCAACGAGACGTCGAGGAGTTCATCGATGGGATCGCCGCCGAACTCGGCTCGTTGAGTGGGCGGCCCACAGCGGATCATGCCGCCGATGGGGTCATCGAGGCGAGCAACTTGGTTGCCGCGATCATCGCCGCCGACGGCCGGCTGACCGACAGCGAACTCGACGCCTACCTCGACACGATCGGACCGTTGCTCGACCCACCACTACTGACCAGCGCGGCACATGTTCGCGAGACCGATCTCTTCAGTCGTCGAGATGCATGGCTGTCGGAGCCGAGTGTGTTGTTCGATCTTCTCGTGAAAGCGGATCACCGAGACGGCACGCGCCGCAGCAACCGCTACTACGAGTACGCCCTGCGGCTGGCACACGTCACCGCGGCTACCGACCTCGTTCCCTCGTTGGACGAGATCGAAGCGATCGATGCGTACCGCACCAGATTGCTGCAGGCGATGGACGAGGCAGGCGTCGCCAGACCCGGACAGCCCGACCACGCGGTACGTCAACCAACCCCCGTCACCAGCACCCCGCCGCGCGCAACGGCGACTGCCGCGACGGTGCCTGTTGCGCCGGAGCCAGTGCTTCCACCGGCGCGCTCTGTCGCCGACGTGATGGCCGAGCTCGATGGCTTGATCGGGCTCGCCAACGTAAAGGCCGAAGTTCGCCGACTCACAAGCATGTTGCAAGTGCAACAAATCCGCGCCGAACGCGGGCTGCCGGTGATCGAGACCAGTCACCATCTTGTATTCACTGGCAATCCTGGCACCGGCAAGACAACCGTCGCGCGTCTGCTCAGCCAGACCTACCGTGCAGTCGGCGTCGTCGACAAAGGGCATCTAGTCGAGACCGATCGATCGAAGCTCGTTGCGGGCTTCGTAGGCCAGACCGCGATCAAGACATTGGAGACATTGCAGTCGGCACTCGGGGGAATGTTGCTGATCGACGAGGCATATTCGCTGGCTCGTGGCGGTGACAACGATTTCGGACGCGAGGCGATCGACACGCTCGTGAAGTTCATGGAAGATCACCGCGACGACCTGGCGATCGTGGCCGCCGGCTACACCGAGGAGATGGCCGACTTCATCGAAGCCAATCCCGGTCTGAAGAGCCGATTCACCCGCACCATCTCGTTCCCCGATTACACCGACGACGAACTGGTCGCCATCTTCTTGGGTCTTGGCGAGAAGAGTCAGTACTGCTGCAGCGACGATGCCCTTGCTCGAGTTCGCCACTTCGTCAGCACCGAGCCGCGATCGCGTGGATTCGGCAACGCTCGCTTTGTGCGCAACCTCTTCGAAACGGCAATTGCGCATCAGGCGCAGAGGGTCGCACCGCTCAGCGATCCGAGCGACGAACAGCTCACCACGCTGACTGTCGCCGACATCGCCGCCGTCGATGCCTGACCACCGATTACCGTGCTTGCCTATGTTGGGCTGTTGCATGTCGGTTCGGCCATGACGGCAGCACTCGTCGCCGTAGGTGTGGCCGCAGTCGTCGCGATCACCGCGGTGCTTCGCCGGCGCCGACCGCCGCAACGCGCTATCGCGATCGACCCGTTCGTGCTCAGCGAACCGTGGCGTCGATCGGTCAGCGCCGCGCAGGCCGCGCAACGCCGCTACAAAGAAATCGTCGCGGCCACACCAGCCGGCCCGTTGCGTTCGAACATGGAGTCGATCACTCGTCAGGTGCAGCGCGGAGTCGAGGAGTGCTGGTTCATCGCCAAACGCGGCGATGAACTTGATGCCGCGCTCAACCGCCTCGACAGCGTCTCGCTGCGAACGCGTCTGGAGCTGTCCACCGACGATGCGACGCGTGTCTCGCTGCAAGCCCAACTCGATTCCGCGCAGCGAATCCGTTCGACACGCGACAACACCGATCAGCGACTGCGGCTGCTCAATACCCGCCTCGGCGAGCTACTGGCACACGCCGCCGAGGTCAGCGTTGGCGCCGATACCACCGGAGATCTCGGCAGTGCCGTCGACGACGTCGTGACCCAACTCGAATCGCTTCGCCTGGCTCTCGACGACGTCAACAACCCGCGCCCCGGCGGCGCAGGACAGGCATCCCCATCGCCGTGAGCAGTCTGCTCCGATCCAACGTGACGGTTGCGGCTGGCACCGCTGTCTCACGCATCACCGGTCTGGCGCGAGTCGCCGTCCTCGGCATTGTCCTCAGCCAGGGACCGGTCACCGACGCGTACGACCAAGCCAACGGCACGCCGAACATGATCTACGAGCTGTTGCTCGGTGGCGTGCTGTCGGCCACGCTCGTGCCGCTGTTCACCCGGCTCCACGACGACGACGACGACGAGGCGACGTCGGCTGTCATCTCTGTCGGCATCATTGTGCTCGCCGCCATCACAGCGATCGCGGTTGTCGCCGCTCCACTGATTTTCCGGATGTACTCGTTGCTGACATCGAGCGAGGTCGACGCCGGGCAGTACCACGCCGCCGGCACGCTGCTGGCCCGTATCTTCCTCGTGCAGATCTTCTTCTACGGCCTCAACGCCATCGGTGCTGCCGTGCTGAACGCCCGTCGGAGATTCTTCGCTGCGGCATGGGCGCCGGCTCTGTCGAACCTCGCGATCATCGTCTCACTCCTGCTTGTGCCGAACACAGTCCAACATCGCATTCCGCAACTCGCCGACGTCCTCGACAACGCCAAGTTGCGCTGGACACTCGGCCTCGGCGCGACGGTCGGCATCGCGGTGATGGCCTTCGCGCTGCTGCCGGCGCTTGCTCAGGCCAAGTTGCGATTCCGATTCAACCCGTCGTTCGGTCATCCAGCGGTGAAGAGCCTGCGATCGCTGTCGAAGTGGGCACTCGGCTACGTGGTTGCCAACCAGGTAGCGATCATCGTCATCCGCAACCTGTTACGCGGCGGCAGCGGAAACGAGGACGCGTACACCAAGGCGTTCACGTGGTTCGTGCTCCCCCATGGCCTGCTGGCCGTGTCGATCGCCACGACCTTTCTCCCGGAGCTATCGACCGCGATCAAACGCGGTGATCGCCAGATGGTGCTCGACAGATCCTCCCTCGGGATCCGGTTGATCGCGCTGGTCACCTTGCCGGCAGGGTTCGGCCTGTTCGTGTTGCGACGGGCGATCGTCGGTGCGGCGTTTCAACATGGCAAGTTCACCGCGGCCAATGCTCTCAACACATCGCGAGCACTCGCCGGCTTCGCCCTCGGTCTTGTCGGCTTCAGTGTCTACCTGTTCGTCCTGCGCGTGTTCTACGCACATCAAGACGCCCGGACGCCATTCGTCATCAACCTCGGCGAAAACCTGTTGAACGTCGTACTGGCGCTGATCTTCGTCGATCGATGGGGCCTGCTCGGCCTCGGACTGGCGTTCGGCCTCGCCTATGTGATCTCCGCGGTGTGGGCGTTGCAGGTGCTGAGGTACAAGCTGCCGGAGTTCCCCCAACAGGTCATCATCTCCAGCCTGTGGCGGATGGGGCTTGCTTCGTTGGTGATGGCCGAGGTCGTTTGGGTGGTCGCCCGGTCGGTCGGCGCAAACTCCGGACCAGGTGCGGTTGTGCGAGTCGTGGTGTCGACCATTGCCGGCGCGGCGGCCTACGTGGGCATGCTGGCAGCGCTCCATTCGCCGGAACTGGAAGACGTCCGATCCCGCCTGCGGCCAGCGCAGAGTTCGACCGTGGCGGAGTAGCATTCGCCCTCATGTTCAAGACGTTTCGGAAATGGTGGAAGTACCTCGGCGCCAAGCTCAACCGAAGTTTTGAGAATCGCGCCGACCCAGGCGTGCAACTCGAGCAGGCCCTCGCCGAGGCTCAGGCACAGCACCGGCGGCTGAAGGAACAAGCCGCCAACGTCATTGCCAACCAGAAGCAGGGCGAGCTGCGCCTCAACAGCAAGATGGCAGAGCTCGAGAAGCTCAACGCCAATGCACGTCAAGCGTTGATGATGGCTTCCGATGCCGACAAGGCCGGCGACGCGACGAAGGCAGCGCAGTACAACGGCGCTGCAGAGACCATCGCCAACCAGTTGATCCAGGTCGAAAAAGACATCGAAGGCCTGAAGACGATGGTGCTCGAGTCGGCAAAGGCGTCAGATCAGGCCAAGGCCGCGGTGCAGCAGAACAGCCGCATCTTGCAACAAAAACTTGCCGACAAGAACCGGCTGCTCTCGCAGCTCGATCAGGCCAAGATGCAAGAAGAGATGAACAAGGCGATGGCGCAGCTGCAGGAGACGGTCGGCGACGACGTGCCCACGCTCAGCGAGGTGCAACAGAAGATCGAGGCTCGCTACGTCAAGGCCAAGGCCTCGTCCGAGCTGCAGGAATCGTCGGTCGAGTCGCGCATCCTCGAAGTCGAGCAGGCCACCGCCAACATCGAGGCTCACAGCCGTCTCAGCGAACTTCGTGCCGAGCTCGGTCTCGACGCTCCGGTCGCCACACCGGCTGTCGGCGCGGCACCAGCGGCACCTGCCGACGAGCAGCCAAAGCCCAGCACCGCGTGAGCCAGCACGCCTTCGGCGTGCCGTCTCACCCTGGGCTCACGGTGTGGGGCCGTAACACTCGACTAGGTCAGCAGGACGAGGTCGTCGCGGTGGATGACTTCGTGGGCAACGTGCGACGGTAGATCGCTCGTTCGCTTGCCGATGATGCCCCGCAACGTCGCCGCATCGCTGAGGACCATGCCTCTGGCCACGAGCGAATTCGACGAATCTCGCACTTCGACGACGTCGCCGTCGTCGAAGTTGCCGACTACCCCGGTGACACCGGCGGGCAGCAGCGATGTGCCGCGCTCGACCAAGGCGCGACGGGCGCCATCGTCGACGCTGATCACGCCGTCGACTTGGCTGGCGAAGCCGATCCACAACTTGCGAGCCGCGATGCGACGCACACCTGGCTGAAAGGTCGTGCCGACCAGTTCACCCGCGGCCGCGGCGACCAGAACGTTTGGCTGGTCAGCCGACGCAATCACCGCACGCGTCCCCGACCACGATGCCATCTTCGCCGCGGCGAGCTTGGAGGCCATGCCGCCACTTCCGCGCGTCGAGCCCGTGGCTCCAGCGGCGACGGTCAGCAGCGGATCGTCGGCGAGCACTTCGCGAATCAGCTCAGCCGTCGCGTCGGTT
>JAENVT010000430.1 GCA_016650435.1 Ilumatobacteraceae bacterium | reverse complement strand
GGTTGGGCCGACGCCGCCCGAACTGCACCGTGGCAGCGCGACACCATCGTCAATGTCTGGTCGACTACCAAGACCATGACGTCGCTTGCCGCGCTGATGCTGGTCGACCGCGGCGAGCTCGATGTGCACGCGCCAGTCAGTCGTTACTGGCCCGAGTTCGCACAGAACGGCAAGGGCGATGTCCTCGTGCGGCATCTCATGTCCCACACCTCAGGGGTGAGCGGCTGGGAGCAGCCATGCGTGCAAGACGACCTATACGATTGGGAGAAGAGCACGTCGATGCTGGCCGCCCAAGCACCATGGTGGGAGCCGGGTTCGGCCTCCGGTTACCACGCGATCAACCAAGGCCATCTGGTCGGTGAAGTTGTGCGGCGGATCACCGGGAAGTCGCTCGGTACGTTTTTTGCCGAGGAGATCGCCGGTCCGCTCGGCGCCGACTTCCACATCGGGCTCGCAGCTGAACACGACCACAGGGTCTCTCCGGTGATCGCGCCGCCACCGCTGCCGTTCGACTTGGAAAGCCTCGACGTGAACTCGCCGATGTTCAAGACGTTCGTCGGTCCTCCCGTGGATGCGAACTACGCCAACACCGAAGCCTGGCGACGGGCGGAGATCGGTGCTGCAAATGGCCATGGCAATGCACGGTCTGTCGCCCGCGTCCAAGCCATCGTCGCCAACGGCGGCACGGTCGACGGGGTGCAGCTTCTGTCGCCGTCGACCATCGACGCCATCTTCGAGGTCCAAGCCGACGGCACCGACCTCGTGCTCGGCGTGCCGCTGAAGTTCGGCATCGGATACGGCCTGGCGCAGCCCGACACTCTGCCGTACATTCCACAGGACGGCCGCCTGTGCTTCTGGGGCGGATGGGGCGGCTCGATGATCATCGTCGACGTCGATCGCCGGATGACGATCGCCTACATGATGAACCAGATGGCTTCCGGCATCATCGGCGGGCCGACCGGTACCGAGTTGATCACGGCGGCCTACACAGCCGTCTGATCCAGCCTCACCGATGCGACTCGGCGACCTGTCGCGTCAGGCGTTCCAGCTGGGCCGACATGCGGACCTGCGGCGCCGTTGGAGCACGCAAGTTCAGTGCAGACTCGGGCAGTTGCGCCAAGTCGACCGCCAGCCGATCGGCCGCAAGCGCGATCTTCTCGGGTGGCTGTGTGCGCTTGCCGCTCCGCATCACTTCGACCAGCAGAGGCGCGGTGCCGGGCGGTGCTAGTTCGCAGCGCTCAGCGAGAATGTCGCCCGTCCCACCGAGGGGTCGGTACACCTGCTTCGCCCCGGGATTGGTCTGCTTGCCGACAGACAGTTTCATCGTGGGCCGTCCTGCGTACTCGACGAGTTTGTACACCGTCTCCAGCGATGGCGCGTCCGCTGACACACCGACTCTGGTACCGACGCCGAACGTGTCGATCGGGGCGCGTTCGTTCAGCAGGCGCTCGACATCGAACTCGTCGAGCCCGCCGCTGACGATGATCGTCACGTCCGGACGTCCCGCAGCATCAAGGACACTTCGGGCCCGCTTCGAGAGATCGAGGAGATCACCGCTGTCGATGCGCACGGCGACGTTCCCGCGAAGGTTGAGTGTCGCGGCCACGTCGAGCGCGGTCTCGACGCCGGCAACTGTGTCGTATGTGTCGACGAGGAATGCTGGGCGATCGGGAAAGTCCGAGGCGAAAGCGACGAATGCTTCTCGTTCGGTGGGAAACGCTTCGATATACGAATGGGCCATCGTGCCGACGGCGGGGATTCCCAGCCGGCGTGCCGCATCCACGTTGCTGGTGCCGGCGAACCCGGCGATGGCAGCGGCGCGCGCGGCTGCGAACGCAGCTGCGATGCCGTGAGTGCGCCGCAGCGAGAAGTCGACCAGTGATGCCCGTCCGCGGGCAGCGACTCGGCATCGCGCTGCCTTCGTCGCCAACACGGTTTGGTAGGTGATCTGGTTGAGGAGGATCGACTCGACGAGTTGCGCCTCCGGCAGCGGTGCGGTCACCTCCAGCAGCGGCTCGTTCGGAAACACCACGTGGCCTTCCGGAATGGCCCAGACATCGCCGGTGAACCGCAGGGTCGCGAAATCGTCGAGGGCACCACGATCGAAACCCTGCGCCGCCAGCGATGCGAGATCGTCGTTGTCGAAGGCGAAGTTCTCGAGGATCCCCAGCACGTCGTCGAGCCCGGCAGCAACGAGAAACCCGCGATCGGGCGGCAGATCGCGGACGAAGAGGCTGAACGTCGCCGACTGGGTCATCCCGCGAGACAGGTAGCTGGCCGCCATGGTCAGCTCATAGCGATCGGTGGTCAGCACCAGACTCACCGCGCGATCGTACGAGCGGGGAGCACTATGAAGAAAGGGCTTTGCCCTTGACACATATTCGGAGATGTTCAATACTAAAGAGACAGAAACAAAGATAAACACAGATCGAGGGGGGTCGGGTGTTCGCTGAGGAACGTCATCAGGCGATACTTCGCCGAGCACGCGCCGATGGGCGCGTTGACGTCGCCTCACTGTCGGAAGAGTTCGCTGTAACGCCGGAGACGATCCGTCGTGATCTCACCGTGCTGGAACGCGCCGGTCACGTCAGACGAGTACATGGTGGGGCGATTCCCCTCGAGCGCTTCGGTTTCGAGCCGTCGCTGTCGGCTCGTGCGTCGGCCTTCACGTCGGAGAAGCAACGCATCGCCAAAGCCGCGCTCGCCGAGCTTCCCGAAGCTGGCGCAATCCTCCTCGACGCCGGCACCACCACCCGCGAGTTCGCCGCGATCATTCCTGGCGATCGCGAGCTCCTGGTTGTGGTCAACTC
>JAENVT010000429.1 GCA_016650435.1 Ilumatobacteraceae bacterium | reverse complement strand
CGCAGTACGAGCACACGATTCTGGTCACCGACGACGGCTACGACGTCTTGACCGCGCCGGGTGCGGTGTCGCCGTCGGGGCCATGGCATCGTTGAGCGAGTGAAGCTCGGCGTTTTCGGTCTCAACAGCAAAGCAACCAGCGGCCCGGCCGCAACAGCGCGCCTGGCGAAGCGATGCGAGGAACTGGGCTACGACAGCTGGTGGGTCGGCGAGCACGTGGTGCTGCCATCGCCGCGGGTTGCGCCGGCACCGATGGATCCAACCGACGTGATCCTCGATCCGCTGGTGCATCTGGCGTTCGTTGCCGCCGCGACCGAGCGGATCCTGCTCGGCACCGGCATCATCATCCTCCCGCAGCGCAATCCTTTGGTGCTGGCCAAACAGATCGCCAGCCTCGACTTGCTGAGCAATGGTCGCTTCGTGTTCGGCGTTGGTGTCGGCTATCTCGAACCCGAGCTGAATGCGATCGGTGTTTCCCTGGCCGAGCGCGCCAGCCGCACCGACGACCATCTCGCGGCGATGAGGGCAATCTGGTACGACGATGCACCGGTGGCCTTTCACGGTCCGCACACCGATTTCAGCGGTATCGATGCCCATCCCCGGCCGGCTGGTCGCATACCGATCGTCATTGGTGGCCGCACACCCGGCGCGCACAAGCGCTCGATCGAGCAGGGCGACGGCTGGTACGGATTCTTCCTCGATCCTCAGCAGGCTGGTGACGATGTCGAGGCATTGCGGGCGGCGCGTGGCCGTTACGAGCGCCCGGCAGAATTGGGTGAGTTGGAGATCAGCGTGACTCCGCGAGGTCCTGTCACTGCCGACTCGTTGAAGGCCTACGCCGCTGCCGGGGTGGATCGCCTGATCGTCTACCCGCTGCCCGTCGACGACGAAGCCGATGTCGATCGCTTCATCGCAGAACAAGCCGAACTCATCTTCGGCTGACCGACCCCCTGGGAGGGCCCCGGGGAATCACGAATTGCCGCATGGGGCGAACGTGAGCCGACGCTCCGCCACATCACCGCTCGCTTACTGGTCCAGTTGTGTGTCCGGATCCGGAGTCCCACCAGTCGAGCACCCGGAGGGCGCGGAGCGTGTTCCACCGGCTGGGCTCTCCGACGTTCTCGATCTCGAAGTGGACACGACCCGGATGGATGCGGTCCAGCAGCCACCGGCCGTCGAGCCGCCGCTTGGACTGCACGACGTCGACGGCCTCCGCCATCCGGTGCTCCGGGTCAGCGCCTGAGTGGCGGAAGTAGTCGAGTGCGCGCAACACGTCGTAGCGCCAGTAGTACGGGAACGCGAAGTCGAGAAATGCCGGATCGGCGACCTCACCCGTGCTCTTGCGGCGGAACAGACGGCGCTCGAGCAGATAGTCCTCCCCGCTGCGGCGAGCGTCTCGCACCGCCGCGGAACCCCCGCTCATGCGCTCGAACTCGAGCAGCCCGTTGAGCACATCGATCGTCGTGTGGAACGAGGAGCGCACTGATCCGTTCTCGGCCTCGCAGTTCCAGCCGCCATCGGCGAGCCGCTCGCCGAGGATCCGCTCGACGATCGCGGCGACGTCGACCCCAAAGTAGGCGCCGGTCTCGATCGTCCGGCCGTTGATGCACGGCTCGACCTCGCCGTCGAAGTACCGCTGTCCGGCATGCTCCCAGTGCCCATGCTCTGCGACGAGCGGGATCCCGCGACGGGCCGCCCCGGATGCCGGGTCCAGCCCAAAGATCTGCAGGGTCTGCAGAGTATGCATCGTCGCCGTCCAGGGCTGCCCCGGTTCGCCGCCTGTGTAGGTCGCCGGGAAGCAGGCCCCGCCTTCCCACAAGCCCTCGGCGCCCTGGAGCGCCAGGAGGCGAGCCCCCCAGCCCTCGTGCGCAACGCGCGCTCGCTCGGCTGCGACCTCGTCGGGCGAGGCATCCGTCAGATCGCGCAGCACCTGCCAGCGGATCGCCGGGTCGCCCTCGAGCAACCAGTCGATCACGTCCATTGCCACAAGCTAGCCCTGCCGCCGAGACCGGTCGGAGCGGGCCGGTTCCTCGAAAAACGATCTCGGTCGATCGAAGGACGCACGCCTAGTCTCGGTGGCATGCAGTCGCCGGCGGTCAGCACACGTCGCCAGCTCGACCGGCGGATCATTGCCTTGGCGATACCCGCGCTCGGCACGCTGGCCATCGAGCCGTTGTACGTGCTCGTCGACACGGCCATCGTCGGGCGCTTGGGCACCCCGCAGCTCGGTGGCCTGGCCATCGCCACGACCATCTTGCTGACCGTGATCTCGATGACGGCATCGCTCGAGTACGGCGTGACGCCAGATGTCGCGTTCGCCCATGGCGCCGGCCGGTCCGCCGAGGCTCGCGACGTGGCCACCGCTGCGTTGCGACTCGCGGTCATGATCGGCCTGCCCATGGGCGCCGCCGTCGCCGCGGCTGCCCACCCGTTGGTGTGGCTCCTCGGTGGACGCGGCGATGTGCTGGGATATGCGGTCACCTACCTCCGTATCAGTTGCATCGGACTGCCGTTCGTGTTGGTCACCTACGTCGGCCATGGCGTGATGCGCGGCGTCAACGATCTCCGCAAACCGTTGCAGATCGTGCTGATTGCCAATGTCGTGAACCTCTGCTTGGAGATCGTCGCCGTCTACTGGCTCGACCTTGGCGTCGCCGGCTCGGCATGGAGCACGGTGATCGTGCAGGCGGGCGCGGCGATGCTGTTCCTGCGGGTTCTGCGACCGCACCGTGGTGGAGACAGACCGACCCGCGAGCGAATGCAAAAGCTGCTGCGCAGTGGAGTGCATTTCGCAGTGCGTTCGATCGCAATGTTCGCGGTTTGGAACACGGCAACCGCAGTAGCAGCGCGCGTCGACACCCCAACCCTTGCGGCTCACCAGGTGTTGACGCAGCTGTTCATGTTCCTAGCGTTGATGCTCGACGCGTTGGCAATTCCGGCGCAGTCGCTGGTGGCAGGCGCGCTCGGTGCCGACGACACGAATCAGGCCTTGCTGGTCGGCCGCACCAGCAATCGACTGTCGTTGTGGTGCGCCGTGCTGCTCGGCACGGTGCTCGCCGCGCTCAGCCCGATTTTGCCGCACGTGTTCAGTGGCGACCCGGCGGTGCATTCGCGTCTGACGGCCGGTCTGCTGATCCTGGCAGTGATGCAGTTCCCCGGCGCGATCGCTTTCGCCTTCGACGGTGCCTTGATCGGGGCCCACGACGAACGCTGGCTGGCCAGACAAGCAGTGATCAACCTCGTCGGCTTCGCACCTCTGGCGATCGCAACGCTGATCTTCCCGCGACTTGGCCTTGCCGGCCTGTGGGGTGCTGAGCTGTCGTGGATGACGCTGCGGGCGATCGTCAACTGGCGCCGCTGGGAGTCGCGACCGTGGCTGCGGGTAGCGGGATTGACGCCAGCAATCGCGCCGTGAGTCGCACAGACGCTGCGCTCAAGCCACTACCTGCCGCGTGATAGCGAACCCATTCGGTCGCCGCGTCGCTGTGCAGGACAGCGGCCACCTCGTCGAGCCGATCGGTCGTGCACGTGATGACCGGCACGCTCGGCAACCACGAGCCGTCGCGGTCGATGATGGCCTCGATGCGGCGTGTCTGATTGGCGATCAGAATCTTCGGGACAAGCCGCTGGGCCGCCCAGCGCTGCAGGGCCGGAGACAGCGACGACACGTCCACGCGCGGTGCCGTGAACGTCTGCTTGGCGAAGCGGACGCGCCGTCGCCCCCACCAACACTCGTTTGGCTCGATCAGCCCGCTGGTGATCAGCGGCGCTCCTTCGCCTTCGTCGCTGACTGCGCCGACGAGGCCGTAGTACTGGTCGCGAAAGTCGGCGGTGAAAGATGCGATGTCGCCGAGCACCGGCCCGTCGTGCGGCGCCTCAGCCGTGTCGGCGATCAAACCGGCCCACTGCGCCGGCATCGCGATCTTCGGCCGTGTTTCGAATTGCGGGCCGTACGCCCGGCGCACTGCCTGCTGTGTGCCGCCGACCTCCCATACCCCTGCCCAGACGCGGACGCTGGCATCGAACATCAGCGTCGGCGACCACCACAACCACTGCAGCGCGGCACGTCGTGAGACCTCGTCGCGAATCGCCTTGACATCGCGCGTCGACAGCATCGACAGCGGCAGCACCAGTCCGACGCGTCCACCCGGTCGGGTCAGACGGATCGCCAGCGCGAGGAACTCGGCCGCGCTGTCGGCGTAGGGCCCGCCGCCGTACTTCGATCGCCCGCCCCGTGAGGTCGAAGTTGCCAACTGGTTGAGGAACGGGGGATTGCCGACGACGGCATCGAATTGCCGCTCGCCCCACTCGATCGACAGCGAGTCTCCATGGATCCACGACGTCGCCGGGTCGATGTCGATCCCGGTGACGGTGGCCGTCTCGGCGAACAGTGCGAGGAAGCGACCGTCACCGCATGCCGGATCGAGCACGGTACGCGGCGTGAAGCCGCGGCGCACCTCTGACACGACCGCGTCGACTAACTGCGGCGGTGTGTACCAGGCACCGAGCAGCTTTCGTTGGGACACCGGCATCGCCCGAGCGTAGGGTCCGAAGCCGTGACCGACGCGGCAGGCCGCTACCTCAACTTTGGACGCGACGAATGGGCCGAGCTGCGCGCCGCGACCCCGATGACGTTGAGCGAGAGCGACCTCGACTCGCTGCGAGGCATCAACGAGAGCATCGAGCTCGATGAGATCGCCACTATCTACCTACCGCTGACCCGGTTGCTGAATCTGTATGTCTCGGCGACACAGAACCTGCACAGGGTGTCGGGCAAGTTCCTTGGCACGAGCTCGCCAAAGGTGCCGTACATCATCGGTGTCGCCGGGAGCGTGGCCGTCGGCAAGAGCACCTTTGCCCGAACTCTGCAGGCACTGTTGGCGCATTGGCCCGACCATCCAAAGGTCGACCTGGTCACCACCGACGGTTTTCTGTACCCCAACAAGGTGCTCGAAGATCGCGGGATCATGAATCGCAAGGGGTTTCCGGAGAGCTACGACACGCGACGGTTGCTGCAGTTCCTTCGTGAACTGAAGAGCGGCGCCGCCACCGCGCACGCCCCCGTCTACAGCCACATTGTCTACGACATCGTCGACGGTGAGACGGTCGAAGTCAGCCAACCCGACATCCTGATCATCGAAGGCCTCAATGTGCTGCAGGTGGGTCGGCCCTCCGAAGCCGCGACCGAGTTCGTCAGCGACTACTTCGATTTCAGCATCTACATCGACGCCGACGAAGCGCACATCGAGGAGTGGTACGTGCAGCGGTTCATGAAGCTGCGCGACACCGTGTTCAAAAATCCCGACAGCTTCTTCCGCCACTTCGCTGCGTTGTCGCACGACGAGGCGATCGACACAGCCAAGTTCATCTGGCGTGAGATCAACGGTAAGAACCTGCGCGAGAACATTGCACCCACCAAAGCGCGCGCGGCACTGCTGCTGCGCAAGGGTCCCGACCATCGCGTCACCGACGTCTCACTACGCCGCCTGTAACCCGCGTCGGTTCTCAGCGACCACAGAAAGGTGAGATCACCTTGGTCGAACTGGACACGCCCAGAACGCCACGTACGGTTCTGGGGCTGCCCAGTTCGTCCGCCGGCCCCTCGAGCAAGCGCAGCCGCCAAGCAGATCGGCACATCTGAGCTGCCGGGCATTTCGAGCAATTCCGGTGAGGACAGAAACTGGCTGCACGTTCCCGCGCTCGCGGGAACAACCGAAGTCACTCGGTGGCATGCGCGACATCGGCAGTTGTGAGTTGCCAGCCTCGGGTGTCACCGGCGACGTCGCGCACCGAAAGCTCGGTGTTAGCTGCGACTGGATGATGGGTATGACTCCAACCAGAGCGATGGGACGGGCTGACAGCCTCGAGATGAGGTTCGAGTGGAGATGGAGTCTCAAGAACTATGAAAACAACCAACCTTGGTACGGCCGAGGGGCTGCCCACGATCGAGTGGTCCCAAGTTGAAACGCAGCTCGCCGACCTGTTGATTCACGACGACCCACGATCGCCGAACCGCTCGACGTTCTGGCTGACGACTCTGAACACCGACGGAAGCCCACACGTGACGAGCGTCGGCGCGCTCTGGCACGCGGGCTCATGCTGGTTCCAGACCGGCGAACATACCCGCAAGGCGAGGAACGTTGCACGCGACCCGCGCTGCACGATCAGTGTCGCCACCAAAGGCCTCGACGTGATGGTCTCAGGCGAGGCCCGGCGCGTAACCGACGCGACGACCGTGGCCGAGATCGCGGCGTTGTGGGCGCAGAGCGGATGGCCCGCGCAGCCCGACGACTCAGGAACCGGCATCACCGCACCCTTCAACGCGCCGACGCTCGGACCACCACCGTGGTTCGTCTACGAAGTCAAGGCGCGCACCGCGACCGCAGTCGGTACTGCCGAAGAGACGCCGGGTTCAATGCGTTGGCGGTTCTGAAGTTCGGCGCGATCGCGCTGGTCGTAGTCGCAGTTGTCGCAACGGCCCGTTGCTTGAGCAAGGATCCCTTGACGTAAGTGGGTACGGACGGCCGACCGGTTTCCAGCCCTTCGCTTGATGAGCGCCGATCGACAGATGTGATCGCTCTCTATTGGGTCGCGCGCGTCGGGCCGTGGTCAGAGCCGCGCGTTTTCTTGAAGCCCTTGCGTATTGAGCCTGCTGATAGTCGAGACCTTCGGGTTCGGAGCTCGTCCGCCCGGTCGGCTCGGTCGTGAGCGGGTTTCGTACCAGAGCGCTCCAGCCTGCCCGAGCGTGCGCCATTGTCCCGTGAACCCGAGCCCTCGCATAGGGGAACTTGCTGCCGCTGAAGACATCAGCGCGCTCTCTAGCCTGCGCGTTCCGAATGTCGCTTGACGACGTCGTCGCTTGTAGATGGCTCCTGCTCGTCTTAGGATCGAGCGCGGTGCGCTTCGCCTTCCCACTCCTCGTAGCTGTGACGGCGGTGACACTCGTGTCCTGCGGCGGTCGTGATGATGCGACCGCCGTACCCGTTCCGGTCGCGCAGCGATTTTTGACGGTCGAAGATGCTCCCGGTTCGAACACGGATCCGGTTGAGAAGCGTCAAACAACGGACGACTTCGACGAGTTCATCGCGGTGCTGACTGACGCCTCAATCGATCCTGACAAGGCAGAGATGACCGCGGTCTTTCAGGACGCCGGCTTCAAGGTGGCGGGTGTGGACGTACGTTTCTTCGGAGAGACGCATAGTTCGGAGACGTCACCCCATGTCTTCAGTTCGTTCATCGAAGTCGAGTCTGAAGACGGAGCGAAAAGCGCACTCGAGTTTCTCGAAACGGACTTGAAGAAGCCATGCCCCGGGAGTTGTGCCACGCAGATAAGCGACTTCGACGTGGGTGACATTGCGGGTGCACGCGGCGTCCACCGGATTGCGACGCTCGAGGACATCGAAAAGGTCGGGACCACCGAGCAACGGCCCCGCGACAGCTACTGGGTGGGGTTCACTGATGGTGCCGTCGTGTACACGCTGGATCTGCAAGGGCCCCCAGGATCTGTGTCTGAGGAGCAAGCGCATGAAATCGCTAACGCGTATTACGAGCGGCTTACAGGCAGCTAGCGGCGCAGATCGAACTCACCAGTCGCGCGCGTCGGTAAGGCGTGACTTCCGGTGCTGTGCTGTTGTCGCCATCGGGGTTATCTCGGCCGGGGTTGTTCCATCAGAGTGCCTTTCTGCTGTGCATCCCAGTGTCGCGCATCCCAAGTAGCACCGAATGCCCTGATGGAGCGGGTTGGCAAGCGAAAGACACCGTGGCCATCGTCGCGCGACTCAACTGGAGACCACTGCATGTAGTGGTCAATTTGCCCAATTCATCTCCCTAGGCCCCCTCTAACGGCTGGCGAGCCAGGCGGGGAGGTCGGCAAGCGATGTGAGTTCGACGAAATGTTCGTCGTGATCGACCTGCTCGAGGTCCCACAGGATCGGGTATGGAACGTGCACACCGTGCCCGCCGAGTGCCAACACGGGCAAGATGTCGCTGCGCACGCTGTTGCCCACCATGCAGAACCGGGTCGGGTCGATACTCAGTTGCGCCAACACCCTCGAGTACGTCTCCGGGTCCTTTTCCAGCACGATCTCGACGTGTTCGAAATGGTGCGCCAACCCGCTGGTGGTGACCTTGTGGGTCTGGTGGATGAGATCGCCTTTGGTGATGAGGATCATCCGCCGCGTCGCGCCAACCTCTGCCAGGACTTCGGGAACATGATCCAGCAACCGCACCGGCTCCTCGAGTTGTCCCCTGACCATCTCGACCATCTCAGCGACGACGGTTGACGGAACACGGCCGCCGCTGATGGTGACCGCGGCCTCGACCATCGACAACCCGAACGACTTCACGCCGTAGCCGAAGGTGGACAGGTTCTTGCGTTCCGTGGCAGTCAGTGCCTCCTTCACCGCCACGCCCTCGGGCGCGTACGGCGCGATCAGCTCGACGAACCGCTGCTCGTTGGCGAGAAACCCGTCCTCGCTGTGCCACAGGGTGTCGTCGGCGTCGAAGCCGATCACATCGAAATCGCTCACAATCGGTTGCCGGCTTCGATCTCGTAGAGTTCGCCGTCGGCAAGGCCCGCTCGGGCAAGCACCCGCCGGACGACATCGATCTTGCCGTCGACGTACACGTCGATGTCGTCGGTCGCCGCAGCGAGTCGACGCTTGACCGACGAATACTCGTCGCGCAATTCCGTATCACCGCGGAGGACATCGCGCAGCCCGAGGTGGTTGCGCAACGAGAGGCAGCCATCGACGATGACATAGGTGTTCTGTCGGATCGCGTCGGATGGCGCCTTGAATGCGTACCTGTCCGGTACGCCCATGTCACCGAGAGGTGCGTATCCGAAGGACTCGAGAGCGGCGGCGGCATCGCCGACGTGTGAACGATCGACGATCACGTCGATGTCGATGACCGGCTTGGCCGCCAGACCTGGCACCGATGTCGAACCGACATGCTCGATACCGAGCACCGGCACGCTGGCGAGGGCCGTCTCCAACGTGACTCGGATGGTGGAGAACGCAGCGGGCCATTGGGGGTCGTAGTCGACCACGACGATCGGATTGGTCATCGGTGCAAGGCGTTGAGGTAGTTGTACACGGTGATCCGGCTGACCCCCATCGCGTCGGCGACATCTTCTACCGCGCGTCGCAAGGTGAACGCACCGCGTTCGTCGAGCAGCCGGATGGCACGTTGCTTGTCTTCGCGCGCCAGTGATGGAAGAGGAGCGCCGAACTCGCGCTCGACCGCATCGATCAGGCGATCAAGTGCACCGTGCAATGGTGCCATCCGCACAGCGGCGATGATCGAGCCTTCCCACCGCAGCGGCATGTCGCCGGGTTCGCGTTCATCGGCTGGAACCAACGTTGCGCCGAGGGCTTCGACCACTGGTTTCACGGCCAACACGAACGGATGGCGCGGCAACCCACTCACGTGGCCTCCGGAAGGCGTTCGGCGTGCAGGCTGACGTGGGTGGCACCATTGGCGAAGGCCGCGTCGAGCACCGCCTTGGCAACCTGACCGGCCTCCGTCGCCGGGACGCTGCAACTGGATCCGAACGGCCCGAAGTCGATGTCGTAGCCGAGTGCCTGAGCGGCTTCAACGGCGGAAATGACGTGCGGACCTGGTTCGCCCTCGACAAAAGGTTCGATGGTGAACTCGAGCAGCAGCACGCGACGGAACTGTAGCCAACGACGCAGCTGCGCCGGCCCGGGGACGGGTAGGGAGGACCGGGCCGGCGCGCCGTGATCGTCAGCGAGCGCCCATCACTCGCTGCAGATCGGCGCTGCGGTTGATGCAATCGGTACCCGCTACTTCGAATGCCTCGTTCAGCCTGTTCAGCGCGCTCTTGAACGAGGTGTTCCATTCGCTCTCGAACTGTTGGCGTGCCGGGCCCTCCCACACCGTTCCGGCGAGTGCCGAACTGACCGCGGCGATCACTCCGTCGATTGCGGTCCTCTGTTGCTTCATCGATCGGCCGAGGCCGTTCAACTGCTCGGGGTTCGCGCCGTACATGCTCATTTCAGTTTCCTCCTCGGGAGCAAAGTTGCTCACCACATAGAGGCATGGCGGGTTGTCGAAAGCGGAACGTCAGGAGCGAAGTAGTGGTAACAGCAGGGTGATGCTGTCGGGGAGGAAGCGGTGCGTCGTGCGCATCGCTTCGAGCTCGGCGAACGTCACCCAGCGGACTTCGCTGACCTCGCCGTCGTTGAACGCGAACGGACCGTCGTGCACCACGCGGTAGCCGCGACACATCTCGGCCACGTCGTCGTCGACGTAGCGCGATTGGCCGAGAAATTCCATATCGCCGTCGACACCCAGTTCCTCTTCGAGCTCACGCCGTGCCGCTTGCTCGTACGTCTCGCCGGCGGCGACGACACCACCCGCAGCGATGTCCCACCAGCCGGGCCAGATGTCCTTGGCGAGGCTGCGCCGGTGGATCAGCAACCGACCGTCGGAAGACATCACGGCTATGCCGACCGAACGGTGTTGCAACCTGCGGGAACGCATTTCCGAACGGGTCACCGTGGCGATCACGATGTCGTCGTCATCGACGATGTCGACCAGTTCCTCCGTCATCGGCGCAGGTCTACCATTCGGGCATGGAACTCGACTCGCTGCGCGACGGAGCCCACGATCTGCTGACCGACATGGTGGAGTTGCGCCGCACTCTGCACCAATGGCCGGAGATCGGCAACGACCTGCCGATCACCCGCGAAAACGTCCTCGAGGCGTTGGACGGCTTGCCGCTGGACGTGACCTTGCACGAGACCACCAGCGGAATCGCCGCATTGCTCGACGGCGGGAAGCCAGGCCCAACGGTGCTGCTGCGAGGCGACATGGACGCGCTGCCGCTGACCGAAGACACAGGGCTCGACTTCAGCTCGAAAAGTGAAGGGTCGATGCACGCCTGTGGCCACGACACCCACACCTCGATGCTGGTTGGCGCTGCCAAGTTGCTGAGCGCGCAGCGCGCCGACATCTCCGGGCGCGTGCTGTTCATGTTCCAACCAGGCGAGGAGGGCAACCACGGCGCAAGGTTCATGCTCGAGGAGGGCCTGCTCGAACTTCCCAACCGAGCCGACGGTTCAGAGTCACCGGTCACTGGTGCCTTTGCATTGCACATCACGTCGTCGTTGCCGACCGGTTGGCTCAGCTGTAAAGGTGGCTCGATCATGGCGGCGGCCGACACAATGTTCATCACCGTCAAAGGACGCGGCGGTCACGCCAGCGAGCCGTATCGAGCCCTCGATCCCATCCCCATCGCCTGCGAGATCGTGCAGGCGCTGCAGACGATGATCACCCGGCGCATCGACGTGTTCGACCCTGCCGTCGTCACCGTCGGAAAGATCACGGCCGGCACCGTGAACAACATCATTCCCGAGACCGCCGAGATCGAAGGCACGATCCGCGCCGTCAGCGAGCGCACCCGTCGCGCCGTGCACGAGGGTATTCGCCGCGTTGCCGAGGGAGTCGCCGCGGCACACGATGCCGAGGTGACGGTGAACCTCGTCGATGGATATCCGGTGACGATCAACGACAAGGCGCAAGCAGATGTCGTGCTCGATCTCGCCCACGAGTTGGTCGGCGCCGACAAGGTGATGAGGCTGCCAAACCCCATCATGGGCGCTGAGGATTTCAGCTACGTGTTGCAGCGGATCCCCGGGGCGATGGTGTTCCTCGGTGGCACGCCGACCGATCGCAATCTGGCGACGGCGGCGCCGAACCATTCCAACCACGTCGTCTTCGACGAGGACGCGATGGTCACCGGCACAGCGATGTACGCCGCTATGGCGCTCAACCATCTCGGCGGTTGACGCACGGGTGCTATCGCTGTAGCCGAAGGGTGACGAGTTGGAACGGGCGCAGCGTCAGCGAGACGATTCCGTCGCTGCATTCGATCTCGTCGGTCGGTTCTTCCAACAGGTTGCATTGCACGGCGCCGCCAATACGTGACGAAGTGCGAACCGTCACCGTGGCTCGGTCTCCACACGCTTCGTAGAGGCGAACGATCACATCGCCCGATCCGTCGTCGGCATGTTTGACACTGCTGAGCTGGACTCCGCGGTTGTCGATCGTGACGACCGCTTCGTGCGCACGTTCAGCGTGGCCGCTGACGATTCGCAGTGGCATATTCAGAGCCTCTGCCTCGTGCAACACGTCGTGCAACCCGGGACCGTGCGGAAGAACGCTGATGGTCACGGCGTGGCGCCCGTGGTCGGCATCGGGGTCGGGATACTTCGCGGCCCGTAGCAGCGACACGGCGACTCCGCCGTTCTGTACACCGTGGCCGTATCGACCGTCGTTGAGCACCGCGACCCCGAACGACGGTTCGCTGAAGTCCACGAACCGGTGGGCGCACACCTCGAACTTGGCCGCATCCCACGAACTGCTGGCATGAGTTGGTCGCTTGACGTGACCGAATTGGATATCGCAGATCGCCTCGCTGGTATGCACGTCGATGGGAACCATCAGTGACAGGAGCTTCTCGTCCTCGTGCCAGTCGATGTCGAAGGTGATGTCCAATCGGGCGCTGCCGGCTCGCATCGTGTAGGTCTGGGTCAGCATCGACGCTCCGAATGCGCGGCGCACGATCAGCTCGGCCAGCAGTGGATGGTTGGCGACAAGTTCGATCGACGTCGACGATGTGATCGGCGCACCGAGTGACCGTGTCCACGATTCGAGATCCCACGCGTCGTAGACCACGGGGTGATCGGGAGCGAGTTCGAGCGTGATCCGCTTTCCTTCCGGCAGGAGTTGTCGGCCTTGCTTGACGTCGATGATCGAGAAGATTTCACCGTCGAGGTTCCAGCAAGCGGCGATCAGGCCGTTGTTCATCGAGCGATCGGTGACGACGACGTGACGGACTTCTGTCGACACGGAACCGACTTCGGAGATTCCGGATCCAGGCACCTCGACCAGCATGGGTTCGCCGTCGATGGCAACTACCTCGCGACGAGCGTGTGTCGCCGCGTTCGCGACCGAACGGCCGGTGGGCGCGACGAGGTTGAGTGCCTCGGCGATGATCGCCTCCAATCGATCCGCAACTCGGGCGTGAGCGGCCTCGGCGTCGGCGGCAACCCAGGCGATCGACGAGCCCGGAATGATGTCGTGAAACTGTTGAAGCAACACGTCCTTCCACAAAGCATCAATTTCGGCGGTGACGTGTGGCGGCGCGCCGCCTGCAGCAACCCACCACAGTTCGGCCTCGCGCAGCAGCCGTTCGCACAGGCGGTTCCCGGTCTTGGTCGCAGCTTGCGAAGTCATCGTGCCGCGGTGCATCTCGAAGTACAGCTCTCCCGTCCAGACGGGCACTGGTGCGCCGGCCGCAACTTCGCCCTCTACATGATCGAAAAACTGCTCGACGGTGCCGACCGAGATTGGCGACACGCCGTCGAGGTCGGCCATTCGCCGTGCCCGTTCCATCATCTCCCGGGTCGGTCCTCCACCGCCGTTGCCATGGCCGAACGGCATGAGCGACCAGTTGCTCCAGCCGTGCTCCTTGAAATTGCCTTCGGCGTATCGCACCTCCCCTGGCGTGATCTCGGCGTTGTAGGTGTCGACCGGTGGGAAATGGGTCAGCACACGTGAGCCATCGACACCCTCCCACCAGAACGTCGAATGTGGGAAGAGGTTCTGCTTGTTCCAACTCAACTTCTGAGTGATGAACCGCGAACACCCGCCCTGTTTGAAGATCTGCGGCAGCGTCGCCGGGTAGCCGAACACGTCCGGGATCCAAATGACCGAACTGCGCATCCCGAACCGCGACTCGAAGTAGCGCTG
>JAENVT010000428.1 GCA_016650435.1 Ilumatobacteraceae bacterium | reverse complement strand
TGCGGCACTGGCTTCGGGGATGGCGTGCAGCAGCCGTGCGGTTTGCACGATGGTTTTTGTTTCCCCCGATGACCAGTTGCAGGTTGCTTTGGCCCACCCGGTCACCGAGGCGTGCCCATCTTCGGCGTAGGCAACCGTCCGCTCGGCGATCGACACAATCCCAGCGATCAGCGCTTCGATCCGTCGGCGAGCACCATCCACGTCGACCAGCACCGATGCCAACTCCCGCGGCGCTAACCCTTCAAGGTCGGCACGCTCCGGCACATCGATCGAACACATGTACCCACAATATCAAAGGGGTGTTGCACGGTACTTTTCGCGCCGGGCCAAGAGAGCTGTCGCCCCGAGACGCGGCTGCGCATTGCCTACGATGATGAAATGATCATCGTTTTGGGGCGACGCGAGGGGAGCCAGGATGCCGGAAGAGTTTGAGGGAGATCTTGCGGGAGCCGTGTTCTGGGGCGCCGATCTCAGCGGCGCCCGCTTCCGTGACGTCAACCTCACCGACGCGACGATCAGCCACGCGTGGCTTGTGAACGTCGACATCGATGCCCTGGTCGACACAGTTGTGATCAACGGCGTCGACGTCACGGCATACGTGAACGAGCGTGACCCGTGGTACCCGCTGCGCGCGATGCTTCGTCCTTCCAACCCGGAAGACATGCGCGCAACGTGGGCGGCCCTCGAAGACGAGTGGGCGAAGACGATCACCAGGACACAAGCGCTCTCCGAAGACAAGCTGTACGAGTCGGTCAACGACGAGTGGTCCTTCGTCCAGACGCTGCGACATCTCGTTTTCGCGATGGACAAGTGGTTCACAGCACCGATCCTCGGGGAAGGCTTCCACCCGATCGGGTTGCCGAACACCGGCTCGGTCGACTTCCCGTGGCCAGGCCTCGATTACGATCTGACGCCGTCTGTCTCGGAAGCTCTCGCTGCGCGTGCGGATCGTGCTATGCGCTTTCGCGACTATCTCGCATCGATTGCGATGACCGACCTCACACGATCGATCGACGTACTCGAGAACGGCACGAACCCGCTACAAGAATGCATCTACACCGTCTTTGAGGAAGAGTTCTGGCACAACCGCTACGCGCAGCGCGACCTCGCGCAGCTGGAAGTGGCGAACTAAGACCCCCGCATCGAAGGCACGCACTTCGCCACGACCTCAGCCGGCGCATTGAATGCAGGTCCGCACGCCGGGCAAGGCGAGCAGGCGTTCGTATGCGATCGGTCCGCCACAGACTTCGCATGTCTCGATGGTCCCATCGTCGATGCATTGCAGAGCGGCATCGAGGGCGACGAGGTCGTCGCGGGCTTGGGTGAGCAGCGCTGAGACTTGGGCTCGTTCATAGGCGATCGTGGTGCCCTCCGGGTCATGTTCGTCGTCGGTAGAGGTGAGCTCGGTTCCGTCGACGATGCCATCGAAGCTGTGCTGCAAGTTGGCGATCTGGTCGGTCACCCGGCCGCGCTCGATCTCGATCGCATCGCGGAGGCGAACCGAGGCGGCGTCGTTCACCGGGTCATGCCTTTGATCGCGGTGATCACGTGGGCACGTATCGCACCGTCGACGTTGGTTCTTCCGAAACGATCGCCGATCGCCGCGGCGGCGACGGCCGTGGCCGCGGCCAGACCAGCCGGATCGCGAGCCTCGATTTCATTGCGCAGTGGTGTGCCTTGGCAGAACCCGATAGCTGGCATCGAGCACGTTGCGGCCTTGCTGCGGGCACTGACCGTATCGATGGTCGACGTCGAGTCGAATCCCGCAGCCAACACATCGGCACGTATGACTCCGACGTCGTGGTAACCGTGCGGAGTGCGAGCCAGAAACCGCGGAGGATCATCGGTGAACACCGTGGCCAACGCCTGGGTGACAACGTTTGGAACATCGTTGTGCTCGATGCTGTCCCACACGTTGAACAACGCGACGCCGCCGGTCCGTAGCACCCGATGCATCTCGGTGTAGGCCTTGTGACGGTCGGGAAAGAACATCACCCCGAACTGGCAGACGATCGCGTCGAACGACTCGTCGTCGAATGGCAGGTTCTCGGCGTCCGCCTGGCGCCACATCACCGGTCGAGAAGTCCCGATCGTCGCCGCATGGTCGATCATCGGTTGGTTCAAATCAGTGGCGGTGATCGCGGAGTTCTCGGGTAAGCGCGAGGCCAGTGCTCGGGTCACGACCCCTGTGCCGGCAGCCAACTCCAACACCGAGGTGGGGTGGCGCTCAGCCAGCCGATCAGCAAGGTCATCGGCGTATGGCTGGAAGATCAGGGGAACGAGGTAGATCTCGTAGAGATCCGGAATCGACCCGGCGAAGACCACATCTGAAGCTTGTGCGCTGGACATGCGCACAGGATTCCACATCGACGTCAGCGCGCCACCCGAAGGCGCTCGCCATGTGATCCGAATGCCAGGGAGGCGACGAATGTGAGCGATATCCGCGTTGAGAGGAGAAACGATGAGCAACCTGTCGACAGTTCAGGCCATCTACGAGGCGTTTGGTTCAGGTAACGGCCCCGGCTTCTTGAGCCATCTTGCCGACGACGTCGAGTGGGAGCAGTGGGCCGACAATCAAGCCGTTGCGGCCGGTGTGCCCTGGCTGCAGCCGTACAAGGGTCGCGATGCTGTTGGCGGATTTCTTGCCGCGGCGGCGCACATGGAGATCGTCGACCTCCAGATCCTCAACATGATGGAGGGCGGCAACGAGGTGGCCGTCTCGTTCATTCTCGAAGCCAAGCTGCCGCAATGTGGCGGCCGCTCGTACCGCGACGAAGAGATTCACCTGTGGACCTTCAACGCCGAAGGCAAGGTGGCTCGACTGCGGCACTACGTCGACACGGCAAAGCACATCCAAGCTTTCCGCGGCTAGTCCGCGGCACACTGGGGGAATGCTCGGAAGAATTGGCGTGTGGCGCCACCTGGTGGCGTTGGGATCGGTCGTCGGCACCACAGTGCTCGCCGCGACTGGAGTGATCGGAAGTGGGAACCACGACGAGCGGTTCGACTCGAAGGTCGTCACCGTGCAACCGGTGGGCACCGATGGACTGCGGATCGGTGAAGTGGTTGATGAGGACTTCGGTAGCAAGGATCGCCACGGCTATCAACGAATCATCCCGATCGACTTCGGGGAACCGACCGACCTCGAGGCTTCATCGCCGGATGCCGACGCAACGATCAATCTCGACTCAGTCGGCTCCCAACTTCGCATTCGTCTCGGTGACGCGAACAAGACGTTGAGCGGACAGCATCGCTACGTTCTGGCGTACACGCTCCCCAGTGCTCAGCTGTCGACGGGCCAACTCGCGCTCGACATCATCGGGACCGACGAGACGTTGGAGACCGGCAGGTTCGAGGTTGTGGTGACCGGCCTCGAACTCGACAACCCGACGTGCAACGTTGGTACGGGGGGAACCTCGGGCGGCTGCACCCTGGCTCGAGACGGCGATGTCTATCGAACGGTCATCAGCCCACTGAAGCCTGGCCAGGGGATCACGATCGGCGGCACAATCGCCGGACGCCTCCCGGTTGTCGGGGTTGCGGATCCTCCGATTCCGAAGCGGCGATCCGATGATCGACTGTTGCTCGCGTTGGCGATGATCCCACTGGGGCTGATCGCGGTCGGAATCGTCTTCGTCTCGGCGCGACGCAGAGGCAGCAACGAAGTGTTTGCGGGCGGCGCCGCCGATGCCGCGTATGGGTCGCTGCCAAACCCGAGTGGCGCCGCCCCGCCGCGAGCCGATGTGCGAATGGTGCCTGACAGCAAGATGGGCGAATTAGCAACGATCGAGTTCGTGCCACCAAAGGGCATCGAGCCGTGGCAGGGCGCTGTGCTGTTGAGCGAGCGATTCGACCGCACCACCGTCGCCGCGTGGGTGTCGGGCCTCGTCGCCAAGGACGCGATCACGTTGACCCAAGAAGACGACGAGCTCGTCATCCACCGCGGTCCGAAGCATGACCAACTCGACGCCGACGCCAAGGCATTGGTCGATCAGATGCTCGACTACAAGGAGGAGCTGAAACTCGGGACCTACAACGCCAACTTCGGCAAGGCCTGGAGCCAGGTCTGGACGTTGGAACGCGATGGCATCGCCAAGTCGGGCTGGTGGAAGCGGTTGCCGCCGGGCAGCGCACGTCAGGGCGGCGCGGCGACGAAGTTCGTAGGTCTCGTGGTCGTGGCGTTCTTCGTCTTCGGCGCCGGATCGTTGGTCTCGGCGTTACTCGGTACGTTCCGCGGCAAGATCGCAGCGGTGATCTTCGCAGTATTGGTTCCGTACTTCTTCGCCCACTTCGTCTACTCCGTCCTGCTGCCTGCGCGAAGCGCGACCGGCTCTGCGCTGGCACTGCGAGCCGAATCGTTCCGCAGGTTTCTGGCGGCAAGCGAAGGCAAGCACGTCGACTGGGCTTGGAAGCAGGGATTGCTGCGCGAATACAGCGCCTGGGCGGTCGCCCTCGGCGCCGCCGATGCATGGGGCAGGGCGTTGGCCACCAGCAATGTGCCGGCGGTGGAGATGAGCCTGGCCAGCCCGATCTGGTTGTACAGCATGGGCCCGTCGTTCGAGAGCACGCGCAGCGCGCCTTCGTCGTCCGGCTCGTCGGGTAGTGGGTTCAGCGGCTTTTCCGGCGGCAGCGTCGGGGGAGGTGGTGGCGGCGGGAGCTCCGGTTCGTGGTAGCAGCGTTCAGCTGGGGAACGCGCTACGCGCCGCGACAGCAGCGCCACGAGCGCCGGCCATGTCGAGGTCGGGCACGAGTGAGAACTCGGCAACGTCGAGCTGTTCGGCGCGCAATTGCGTGTTGGTGCGAACGACCGAGAGATACCAGTCGCGGAACTCGGGTTGGGCCTCGACGACTCCTCCGCCGACGAAGTAGGCGTTGGGGTCCGTGAAGTTGGCAGCGATGGTGAACAGACGCCCGATGGCCATCGCCTGCTGTTCGAACACCTTGCGCGCCATCTCGTCGCCGCGCTCGCCGTAGCTGCGAAGCTCTTTGGCTGCGTCGTCGATTGGGCGACCCGCCAAGTCGTGGTCGGGATAGCGGCTGAGCCAGTAGGGCAACAGATTGCGGCGGATGCCGGTCAGCGAAGCCACGCTCTCGGCATCACCGGAAAAGCCGCAGTTGCATCCCGGCACCGGCTGACCGTCGCTCAACAGACCATCCATCGGGATGTGCACGTGCCCAAGCTCGCCCGCCATCCCTGCAGCGCCGCGCACGACGGCGCCGGATTCGATCACGCCGCCGCCGAGACCTGTGCCGACGATCGCTGATACCGAGGAACGCCGCAACGCCATTTCCCCGTAGTACGCGTAGTGGGCGTACAGCGCGGCTGCATTTCCATCGTTGCTGTAGACGACAGGAATCTCGAGCCGCATCTCCAGAGCGCTGCGCACATCGAATCCCCACCACTCCGGCAGCGCGAAGTTCGTCGCACCTTTCGACGAGATGACTCCTTCTGCCGAGGCCGGGCCGGGCGTGTCGAGGCCGACGGCGCGGACCCTGGAGCGATCGATGCCGGTGATTCGCAGCCCTTCGTCGAACGCCGCGGCCAACGAGTCGAGCGCTGGCGCCGTCCCTTCGGTCACCCTGCTCGGAACTTCGACCATGCGATCGATCAGGAATCTGCCAGAGCTGTCGAGCACCGTGACGTTGTTTTTCGTTCCGCCGTTGTCGATGCCGACGATCACGGACTCCGAGTCCTGCATAGTCCTCCGTTCAGCGGAGATGATAGGCGCGGCGGATTCTGGAACGCCCGAGCGATGAGCAGTGTGACGATGAAGATGCGAACAGGTTGAAAGGCGAGAATGTCTGGGTGGCAACGATGATCGATCGGCTGCGAAGTCGGCAGGAGTGGCAGTTCTTCCGAACCCTGCGACGCGCCGCTCCGGTGTACGCGATTGGTTGGTGGATGCTGGTTGTGCTGCGCGGCACGCTTCCGGCGGTTACGTCGGTCGCGTTCGGGTGGCTGGTCAGTGCGATCACGCGCGATGTGTCGCTGGTCGGTCCACTGGTGATGGTGGGTGTTTCGTTTGCACTGCTGCTGATCTCGCAGCCGCTGCATCAGGTCGTCTCGGCGAACCTCGGTGCACGGATGGCGGCACATCTGTACGACCGGCTCATCACGATCTGTGTGGCACCACCCGGCATCGCCCACCTCGAACGCTCCGAGCTGACCACCGATCTCACAATGGCCCGCGACTTCGATCTCGGGATGATGGGCCCGCCATTGGAGATCTCGATGGACTTCATCGCCGGCGGGCTGGTCGATCTCGTGGTCGGTGTCAGTGCCACCATCTTGCTGGCCGCGTTTCAATGGTGGGCGGCGCTGTTGCTGGCCGTTGCCTGGCTGTCGACTCATTGGCTGCTGCGCGAGAGCGGCGTGTGGAAGGACCGCAACACCGACGAGGTTCGCAAGGCCCAACGACATGCCGAGTACTCCTACAGGCTGGCCGTCGACGCCGCGCCGGCCAAGGAACTGCGCTTCTTCGGCCTGGCGGGATGGGTGACCGATCGATTCGTCAGCACCCGTCGTCGCTTGTACCAGTTGCAATACGAGGCCACACGACTGCGCGAGAAGTCGGTGCTGTCGTGCCTGCTGGTCGTGCTTGCCGCCAACGTCGTGGTGTTCTGGTTGATGGCCGACGGAGCCGCGAACGCGACGTTGACAACAGCGCGTGTGGTGGTTTTCGTGCAGGCTGCGATCGGTGTCTCGTCGATCGCATTCGGCGGGCTCAATTGGGCAATGGACGGCGCGGCTGCACCGGTTGCGGCACTCGCGCGCGTCGAGGCGTCGGTCGGCACCGGCGCGCTGGCCGAGGGATCGACAGTTCCGAAGCCGGGTGCCAAGGAGATCCGCTTTCGCGATGTCTCGTTCGCGTACCTCGACGGTGGCCGCCCGGTGCTCGACGGGTTCGACCTGACGATTCCTGCCGGCACGTCGATGGCCATCGTCGGTCAGAACGGGGCGGGCAAGACGACGCTTGCCAAGTTGCTGTGCCGTCTCTATGACACGACGTCAGGCTCGATCGAGATCGACGGGCAAGCGCTCGCATCATTGGAGTTGAATGCGTGGCGCTCGCAAGTGACTGCGGTGTTCCAGGACTTCATCCACTTCGAGCTTCCGTTGCGCAACAATGTCGCTCCCACCGGAGCTCCCGACGATGTGGTCCGCGCCGCGCTCGTTGCCGCCGGTGGATCAGATCTTGCGAATGGTGACCTCGACACGATCCTGTCGAAGGGCTACCCCGGTGGTACAGACCTGTCGGGCGGGCAGTGGCAACGCGTCGCTCTCGCACGAGCACTCTGTGCCGTGCACCAGGGCGCCGGCGTGGTGCTGCTCGACGAACCAACAGCACAGCTCGACGTGCGCGGCGAGGCAGAGATCTTCGAACGGGTGCTGGCCGCGACGAGCAACTGCACGACGATCCTGATCTCGCACCGCTTCTCGACCGTGCGTCTCGCAGACCGGATCTGTGTGATCGAAGACGGCAAGGTCGCCGAACTTGGTAGCCACGATGAGCTGATCGCGCTCGGTGGTCGATACCGAACCATGTTCGATCTTCAGGCTTCGCGATTCACCGAATACGACGATGAGGGCGAGGAGGTGACCTATGACTCGCTCCGCTAAAGGCAGCCACGCGAATGAAGACTTGCCGCCGGCGATGCGATCGCTCGTGCGCACGTTCCGCCTCGGCTATCGCGCCGAGCCGCGTCTGCTCGCGCTGTCGCTGGGTCTCGCTCTGTTGATGATGCTGCCCGACGCGCTGCTGGCGCTGTGGTTGAAGTTCCTAGTCGATGGTGTGCTGCACGATCAGCGGCGGCGGGTGATCATCGCCGGGCTCGGTCTGGCGGTTTCAGTGACGGCGACGTGGTATCTGTCGCTGCTGTCGCAGCGCGTGCAGCGGCGCTTCCGCGACCGCGTGGCGATCGCGCTCGAAAGTCATGTGGCTCACCTCCAGGCATCGGTACCAACGATCGAGCACCACGAACGTCCCGAGTACCTCGACCGCTTGGCGATGCTGCGTGACCAGGTGTTCGCCCTCGACCACATGTTCATGTCGCTGTTCTCGACCCTCGGATGGCTGTTCCGTCTGGCTATCACGGCGGCACTTCTGGGCTCGATCCATCCGGTGCTGGTGTTGCTGATGCTGTTCGCCCTGCCGGCGTTCTGGGTGTCGACATGGCGGCCGGCGGTCGAGCGTCGCGTCGAGGAATCGGTCATTTCCAACACCCGCCTGGCCCGGCACCTCTTTGTGCTCGGTACCACCGCGCCGCCGGCCAAGGAAGTGCGCGTGACCAACACAGGCGATTGGTTGGCCACCGAGAGTCGCGCGGCCTGGAAGCGGTGGTACGTGCCGGTGTCGAAGGTGCGTTGGGCGACAGCGGCATGGCACACCTTGGCGTGGGCGGTCTTCGCCGGCGCGTACATTGTCGCCGTCGTGTTCGTCGCGACCGGTCTCGATCGCGGTGTCGGCGACGTGGTGCTGGTACTGGCCGCCGGTACACGGCTGGCGCGTTATGTCGGAGCGACCGCCGGCGAGTTGGGCTTCTTGCGCGGCTTCTGGCTCGACTCATCGCGCCGGCTGACCTGGCTCGAGGACTACGCCGCGGGCATCGACGCATCGGCCACCGCCAGCGCGCCGGAACGGTTGACGGATGGCATCTCGTTCGAGCACATCTCCTTCAGCTATCCGGGCACGGATCGATTGGTGCTCGACGACATCACGTTGCGACTGCCGGCAGGTTCCGTCGTCGCGGTCGTCGGCGAAAACGGTGCCGGCAAGTCGACCTTGGTCAAGCTGGTGGCGCGGATGTACTCGCCGACATCGGGGCGGATCACCATCGACGGGACCGACTTGGCAGACATCGCATCTGAGGAATGGCGGGCGTGTCTAGCGGGCGCCTTTCAAGACTTCTATCGGTTCGAGTTGCACGCCCAACAGACCGTCGGTGTCGGCGACCTGCCGCGAGTCGAGGATCGGGGAGCGACTCGTAGTGCCGTCGATCGAGCCGGTGCCGATGACGTGATCGAACGACTTGCATATGGTCTGGAGACTCAGTTGGGTCCGTCGTGGGACGAGGGTGCCGAGGTCAGCTTTGGGCAATGGCAGAAGTTGGCGCTGGCTCGCGGGTTCATGCGCGACGCTCCCTTGCTGTTGATTCTCGACGAGCCGACGGCTGCACTCGACGCCGAGACCGAGCACGCGATGTTCGAGAGGTTCGCCGAGGCGTCGCAGGCCCACGCCGACACAGGGCGCGTCACCGTGCTGGTGTCGCACCGATTCTCAACCGTGCGCATGGCCGACCTGATCGTCGTCATGGATGGCTCGCACGTCGCCGAATTCGGCACTCACGAAGAGCTGATGGCCCGCGATGGTCAGTACGCGGAACTGTTTCGAATCCAGGCTGCTGCCTACGGCTGACGGTCGATCGCGCCCGAGTGTCTAGGCCGTGCATCCGCCGGCGGCGCCAAGCTGCCACAGCCCGGTGAGGTCGCCGGCGCTGTACGTCGTGGGTCCGCTCGACGACGCCACAGCATTCATCAACTGCGAGGAGTCGGCGACGTGATCAAGACCGACTGCGTGTCCGAGTTCGTGCATCAACACCGGGCCGGCGCCGACGCTGTTCCACGGCGGCTTGGAGCCAACGCTGCCGACGTCGATCACCACCGATGCCCTGAAAATCGACGTGAAGTACAAGATGTGGGCGAGGCCGACCACAGAGCCGGGCACCAGATCGGTCTGCAGCTCGTCGCCCAAGGCGATGACGAGCTCGCCCCCAGCAGACGCTGGCGGCGACGGGTTGGCCGACGTCGGCATGAATGCCGTGTCGCCCACTGGTATGAACAGCAGGCCGGTCGCTGCTTCGAGCCGCTCGACCGCTTCGGCGATGACGGGACGGAAGTTGTCGCTGTAGCCACCCATGTTCACGAGATAGTGGATGGGCGCGCACGGATTCCATCGAGTGGGTACACCGTTGAGCAGGTGGGAGAAGGTGAACGGCGGTGTTGGCGGTGGGCCGCCGATCCCGGTCAACGGAACGTGCGGCGGCAACACCGTTGGTAGCTCGGTGCCCGTGTACCAACCGGCGATGTCGACGACCAGGTGCGAACCGGTCTGGGTGTAGAAGCTGAACCCGCCCGTGCTCACCGGTGTGATCACGTGGTTGGCAATCGTCTGACCAATGTGCGTTGCGTTGAGACTCGATGTGGTTGGCCGGTACGTCTGCGCCGGCCAGACGGTGAAGAATCCGATGCCTGCAGTATCTGTGGCGGTGGCGTTGACCACGACCGCACCGATGCCGCTGGCTGGCAGGCCGAAGCGGCCAGCCACCGGCACCTGGGCGGTGCGGTTGTGCCCGGGGCGGGCACCGAGCGGCAACTCGCGGCTGTCCAACAAGCGAGACGGTGTGACCGGCACGAACAACCCGACGTCGCTCAACGGCGCGCTGGGTCCGGTGAACCAGCCGACGAGGTCGATGATGAGCTGACCGCCGGTTTGGGAGAACACGGTGGCGTGCCCGGACGTTAGGCTGGCGAGCACCTGATTGGCGATGGTGCTTCCAGCGCCGAAGACGTTGATGTTGCTCGCGGTAGGCCGTGTCGTGCCGGTGGGAAAGACCGTCCAGAACCCGCTGGCGGTGCTCTCGGTAACCGTGATCTTCAGTGCTGCTGCTGTGGCATCGCTCGGCAGACCGGCGAGCGCGGCGACATCGACGTCGATCTGCTCGCCTGAAGCGAGCGGACCTGCGTGGATCGGGTTCTGTTCACGGGTGTCGAGGAGGCGGACCGGAGTGACGGGTCTGAACAGGCCGCTCTTCGCCGCGACCGTCGGCATGTAGTAGCCCTGCACGTCGGCGACGAGATCGGTCGTCATCAGCGAATACATGTCGATGGTGTCACCCGTGCCGATCGGCACGGTCACGAGGTTGGCGATCGTCAATCCGGCTGCGTCGACGTTGATCGACGATGCCAATGGGCGGGCGACACCCGTCGGGTAGACGGTCACGAAGCCCGGAGCGGCTGGTCCGTCGACAGCGAGGTTAAGTACCACCGCGCTCGCAGCCGCAGGTACATCGATGAGGGCGAGTGAGAATGCCTCGCCTGCATTCACACGTCGCGGGAACCCCTGGCCGATTCGGGTGTCGAGAATTCTGTGGGGGCTGACCGGCACATAGAACGAAGCCAGTGGTGGTGCAGCGTGTACAACAGCGGCCGGAGCGACGATGGCAACGCTGAGGCACAGCAGTGCGGTGACGGTCGAAGCACGTGCAAGACGGCGACGAAGAACTCTCATTGACGCTCCCTTACCACCAACACCGCCCGATTCGACACTAGCGGGCGAGGTGCATCGCTCACCTTTCCGGATCGGGTCTACCCGCGCATTCGGGAGCCGGCTGGATCGAGAACTGGCTCCAGTTGAATCCGGGCAGGACGGCGATTGCCGATGATCTCGATTTCGAAACCGGTCGTGCCCGGGGCGGCAAGTTCGGTCGGAATGT
>JAENVT010000427.1 GCA_016650435.1 Ilumatobacteraceae bacterium | reverse complement strand
GGCCAAAGCCCTCCGCAACAGGGTCAGGTCTGCAAAGTCGTAACCGAGCTGTCGGCTCAGAGTCTCCAGGCCGTCAGTGACGTTGGTCGCGCTCACGCTTCCCGGACGCGGTCGTAGACGTAGTCAACGGCATCGCGCACGGTCTTCAGATCGACGAGGTCCTCGTCCTCGATCCGGAACCCGACGGAACGCTCGCTGAGATCCTCTTCCAGTGCTTCGACCAGTTCGATTAGGGCCAGAGAATCGGCGTCGAGATCGTCGACGAATGACTGTCCCTCGGAGATGGTCGCTGGCTCGATCTCGAGAATGTCGGCAAGGTTGGCGCGGACGATCTCGAAGACTTCGTTACGGTCGAGCGGTCCCTGGTCGACATCAGTCTCTGCGGGCACGGGTGAACACTCCTCGGTGTTGTTAAACAGCGTTGGAGCCTAGCGCCTCGGCTGGGACTCGGCGGATCAAAGGCCGGCTACTCGTGAAGCGCGACAGCTGAGCGAATCTCGTCGACGAGTCGATGCTCGACCATTTCGTGGGCCAGTTTGATGGCGTTGAGCATGGCCTGGGAGTTCGATGAGCCGTGGCTGATGATGCACACACCCTCCACACCCAGCAGCATCGCTCCCCCGTAGGTGTCGGGACTGACCTGCGCGTATAGAGGTAGCAACGCCGGCAGGAGGGCATCGGCGTGCGGCTTGTAGTGCTCCTCGGCAGCAAAGGCTTCCAGCAGCGCGTTGAGGATGACCCGCAAGCTGCCCTCGAGCGCTTTCAACACGACGTTGCCGGTGAAGCCGTCGACCACGATCACGTCGGCGGTCTTCTTCATCACGTCACGGCCCTCGACGTTGCCGACGAAGTGGATTCCCGGAGCGTGAGACAACAACTCGTACGCCTCTTTGCGCAACGTGTCGCCCTTGCCGGGCTCCTCGCCGATCGACAGCAAGCCAACCGAGGGTTGGTCGATACCAAAGCGGTGGCGGGCGTAAACCGATCCCATCTGACCGAACTGCACCAACCACTCCGGTTGCACCTCAGCGTTGGCGCCGGCATCGAGCAAGATGTTGGGAGCGTGGCCAGGCACCGGAATGGGCGTGGCAATCGCCGGGCGGCTGACCCCTTTGATGCGACCCATCCGCAACAACGCGGACGCCATGGTTGCACCGGTGTTGCCTGCCGAGACCATCGCCGACGCCTTGCCGTCGCGCACCGCCTCGGCGGCGCGCACGAGCGTCGAGTCCTTCTTGCGACGAACGCCTTGGGCAGGGTCGTCGTCCATCTCGATGACCTCAGATGCCACGATCAGTTCGAGATCGCCACGGCCTTCGAGATCCTCGGGACCGACCAGAACGACCGGAACACCGAGAGCGGCCGCAGCGTGGGCACCGGCGACAATCTCGCCCGGAGCTCGATCACCGCCCATCGCGTCAACGGCGATCGGCAACATCAAATGTGTGTTGATCAGCCGACGTCGATGGCGACGCGGTCCTTGTACCAACCGCACGCAGGGCACACAGTGTGCGGCAACTTGGCGGCGGCGCAGCGTGGGCACACACTGCGCGATGGTGCCGACAGCTTCCACGCGCCAGCACGGTGGCTTCGCGTCTTCATCTTCGACTTCTTCTTCTTTGGAACGGCCACGGCAGTCTTCCCTTGACGAAACGAGCTACGAGAGGTTAGCGGGAGACACGCTTGTTGCGGCTACTGCTCCGGCAGATTCGCCTTGAGCTGGCTCAATGCGTCCCACCGCGGATCGATCGTGGTGCTGACGCAGTCGCAGGTGCCGAGGTTGAGGTCGATACCACACGTCGCACACAGCCCGGCGCAATCCGGCCCGCAGAGTGGGGCAATCGGGGCGTCGAGCAGGATGTTCTCACGAATCATTCGCGCTAGATCGATCTGATCCCCCACGATCTCGAAGGCGTCGGGATCCACCAGCACATGCTGGTAGAGCTCGTGAACGTTGCAGACCACATCGCCACTGGCGGGCGCAAGGCAACGCCGGCACGAGTCGGCCCATGGCGCCCGCAGCTGGCCATCGACGACGATGCCATCAGTCAACGATTCCAGCCGCAGGGACACTTCAACCGTCGATGCCGGGTCGAACTTGGGGTCGACGATGCCAAGTTCTGCAACGGTCGGCTCCAGTGCCACGCGTCGCTCCGAGCCCGGTCGGCGGAGCAGTTCGGCGGCGTTGATCAGCAACGAATTCGACATGACACCCTCATCATGAACACCAGCATCATGAACACCAGCATCATGAACACCAGAATCATGAAGACAAGGTTAACGGCGAGTGACGGTCAGCGATCCTGGTCGAAGAAGCCCTTCGTCGGGTCTTCGTCCTCGACGACCTCGTCGTCACGGTGTTCCCCGATCGACAACCGCGATCGACCGGCGTGCACGGTTTTCTGCAGCTTGTCGAGGAGGATCTCGAAGCTTCCCAGGCGCTGATCGAGGAAGTCTTCGGTCTCGTGGCGCAGACGCCGCGAGTCGGCGTCGGCAGCTTCGCTGATCTGTCGGGCGCGTTGCTCGGCGGCGCGAACGACCTCGGTGCGTTGCACCATCCGCTCGGCTTGCACACGCGCCGCTTCCAGCAACTCGTCGGCTTCACGGCGCGTCTTGGAGACGAATTCCTGACGCTCCTTGATCATCCAGCGCGCCTGGCGCATCTCGTCGGGCAGGCGATGCGCCGATTCCTCGAGCAGTTCGATGATCTCGTCTCGGTCGATGCGCGGGGACGACGAGAGGGGCATGGTCGGCGCGGACGCGATGATGTCGATGGCTCGCCGCAACAGGGCTTCGGCATCCCCGACGTAGCCATTCGTGCTGCGCACAAAGGCGTCGGAATCGTCGAATTCCTCGTCGTCTTCGAACTCGTCGTGCTTGTCGTCGTACGTCATTTCCGCAGTCAAGATAGGCCTCAAAACACCTCGTCGCGTGGATGCACCCGAGACAATTGAGCCGCAACAGGCGGTGGAACGAGGGCGGAAACGTCGCCGCCGTAGTGCGCGATCTCGCGGATGAAGCGGCTGCTGATCGACACCAATGCCGGCTTGCAGGGCAGATACACCGTGCGCACGCCGCTGACGGCGTGGTTGGTGTGCGCCATCTGCTGCTCGACCTCGAAGTCGCCCCCTGTGCGTAAACCTTTGACGATAAATGCCGCTGCGACCTCGCGGGCGGCATCGACGGCCAATCCGGCGAAGGCAACGACCTTCACCGACGGCATGTAGGCAATGCTGTTGCGGATCATCTCGACTCGCTCGTCAAGTGTGAACATCCCGCTCGGCTTGGTGGGATTGTGCATCACCCCGACCACGACTTCACCGAACAATGCCACCGACTGCTCGATGACATCGAGGTGGCCGAGATGGAACGGATCGAAGCTGCCCGGGTAGAGGACGGTGATCATGGAAG
>JAENVT010000426.1 GCA_016650435.1 Ilumatobacteraceae bacterium | reverse complement strand
TGGTTGCCTCCGCTGAGCGACCACATCGGCGCGCGTGGCCCGGTGCAGATGATGTCGAATTTGTCGATCAACACAGCGGCCCGCTCGTTCATCTGCGTCCGGTTCATCAGACCGTGCTGGGCAATCCGATTCGGATCAGCGATGAACATATTTTCGGCGACACTGAAATCGAGCACGCAGCCGCTGTCGTGGCGATCCTCGGGAATCACTGCAATGCCGGCGGCAGCCATCGCACCCGCCACGCCCGTCGCCACAGGTCGGCCGTCGACCTCGACGTGCCCGTCGGCCAACGGGCACAGACTGGAGAGTACGTCGCCGAGCGTGCGCTGGCCGTTGCCCTCGACGCCTGCGACGCCGACGATTTCGCCGGCTTGCACCTGCACGCTGAGTTTGTCGAGCAGGATGCGTCGGTCGCGCCCGATCACCGAGGCATTGCTGATCACGAGTACCGGCTGGCCGATCGCTCTGTTCGTCGCCGTCACCGCTCGCGCTGATTCGTCGAGCACGCCGAACGCGGCATGCTCGCGGCGCAAGACCACCTCGCGGCCGACCATCGCTCTCGCCAGCGTCGTCGGGTCACTGCCTGCAGTCGGGCGCGAATCCACCACCCTGCCGTCGCGCATGATGGTGATCTCGTCGCTTGCCGAGATCACCTCGGCCAGTTTGTGGCTGACCAGGGCGACAGCCTTGCCTTCGTCCTCGACGACTCGCCGCAGGGCGGCAAAGAGGAATTGCGATTCGGCGGGGGAGAGCACGGAGGTCGGCTCATCGAAGACGAGGATCTGCGGGTCGCGGCGCAGGCATTTGATGATCTCGACACGTTGGCGCATCCCCGCCGTGAGATCGGAGATGCGGTCGTCGGGGTCGATCTGCAGTCCGTATTGCTCGCTGATCTCACCGACCCGGCGTCGGGTGTGACCTGGGTCGAGCCTGCCGGCATCACCGAGTGCGACGTTCTCCCAAACGGTCAACGCCTCGACCAGGCTGAAGTGCTGGTGGACCATGGCGATGCCCATGCGCGCCGCTTCGATCGGGTCGGAGATCCTGACCACCTCACCGTGCAGCCGAATCTGGCCGGAGTCGGGCAGCACAAGGCCGATCAACATCTTCATCAGCGTCGACTTGCCCGCGCCGTTCTCTCCGAGGATTCCGTGGATGCGGCCGGCGATGAGGGCCAGGTTGACATTGTCGCAAGCGATCACACGCCCGAACCGTTTGGAGATGTCGATGAACTCCGCAGCGGGCGGGAAGTCAGCCTTCCCGCCCGCGCGGTGATCGGCCGCGGAGGTCACTGGTTGCGGTCAGCCCTGTGCAAATGCTGCGGCGTCGATCGCGCCGAACTGGGCGTCGAACGCGCCGGATGCGATCTGTGTGTAGACGGCATCCATGGCAGCGGTCTGGTCCGCGGTCGCGTTGCAAATGATGGCGCCGGGCTCTGGGTCGACACCGACTTTGAACGTCTTGATGTCGCCCTCGTGGAACGTGCCGGCGATGATCTCTTTCATCACAGCCTTCACGTAGTCACCGGCATCGAACTTGACGGCGATGTCGTACTTCAGGTCCTGGCCTGCGTCGCAGACCTTCGACGATCCGGCACTCATCGTGATGATGCCGGCGGCGTTCGCCGCTTGCACGACCGGCCGCAACGCACCGCCGAGGTATGGATAGACAGCATCGACGCCGTTGTCGATTGCCGTCTGCAAGGCGGCGGTAGCGTTTGCCGTGTTGTCGAAATCGAACGGGAAATCGCCGCTGGGCACGTAGGTCTGGGTGTACGCCGGGTCAACGGCCTTGAGGCCGAGATCAAACGAGGCGACTGCCTGCTTCTCGAAGCCGAGGTCGCAGCAACCGATGATCGCCACCGAGTCGCCGCCCTTCTCCTTGAGCTTCAGGCCCGTTGCGTAGCCTGCCGTGTAGCCGATCTCACTGCCCCGGTCGAGACTCTGCGACAGGCCTGGGTTGGCTGGGAATCCTGCGCCGCAGTTGCAGTACCAGAAGATGTCGGGGTACTTGGTGATGAGGTCGGGCAGCGGCTCGGCGATCTCGGACGCTCCGACGATGATGACATCGACGTTCTGCTGGGCGAGGTCACCGATCACGGTCGCTGCATCGGCCGCCTGGATGTTGTCGACGACGATCGGGTCTGCGAAGCCGTTGTCCTTCGATAGTTGCTTAGCCGCGTCGACGACTGCTTGGTAGTACGCACCGTCGTCGGCAGGCCCGGCGGCAGCGATGCCAAAGACGACCTTGCCATCGCCGTTGGTGTCGAGGTCGGTTGCTGCGGCCGCGCTGGTTGCAGGTGCATCGGTTGCGGCCGGTTCGGTTGCAGTCGGCTCGGTCGCGTTAGGCGTGGTTGCCGCTGGAGTCGTGGCCGCGGATTGCGTCGCTGCAGTCGTCGCGTTACTCGCCTTGTTGTCGGAGCCGCACGCGGCCGCGACCATTGATGTTGCGGCCAAGAGGACCAATGCCCGCTTGGTGCCCTTGCCGAATTTTCTACTCTTCACGTCGGTTCTCCCCCTTGTGTCGCGGACTGATGGTCAGACCATTCCGTTGTCGACGCACCATAGTCTTGCTGTGTAAACCGGAGTGACACGGAGTGCTTTCGCCGTATGAATTCGGCGTGCAAACCGGTGCTCCCAAGGTCAGACCATCAGTCCAACGATGCTACGTTCGCGCACTATGACCCAACCCAACACGTTGATCTTCGTGGATCTGCCGAGCGACGATCCCGAGGCCTCCGGGCGGTTCTATGCCGAGGTCTTCGGCTGGGAAGTCGAGGGGCGTCCGGCGGGCGTGTTCCATCGCATCGTGCCCGGCGGACACTTCCCGCTGCCCGATGGTTCTCCGTCCGAGATCGGCAATCTGCACATGGGCATCTTCAACGTCGCCAACGCCCGGCCGCATCCGGATCCGGCCGGAGTCGAACCTCGCTCGCTCAGCGCACCGCAGCGAACTGCTCGTATCTGGATACTCGTCGGGGATGACGACAACGACGAGCGCATCCTCGACAAGGCCGTCAGTCTCGGCGCAACCGAATTGTGGCGTCGCCACTACTGGGCCGAGTTCAACGGGTTCAACAGTGCCTTCGTGGATCCATGGGGAAACACACTGATCCTGTGGACCAAGGGTGGATCGGATCCCGTCGTACCGGAGGGGTGGACCCGTGAGTGAAGTTGCCGATCAGTACGCGGTGCACCCGCCGTCGATGCGCTGGACGCACATCGCCCTGCCTGCAACCGACATCGACAAGACCATCGACTGGTACGAGCGGTACACGCCGCTCGAGTTGCTCGACCGCCGCGAAGATGCCGATGGACAAGGTGCCTGGCTGGGGCATCGCGATCAAGTCGACAAGCCGTTCATCTTGGTGCTGGTCAGTTTCATCCGTGACCACGACAAAGGACCGCAGCCGATCATGGCTCCATTCGCCCATATCGGCATCGAGGTCACCAGCCGGGCCGAGGTCGATGCCATCGCCAAGCGCGGCGAGGCAGAGGGCTGCCTGGCGTGGCCTCCCACCGAGATGCCGCCGCCGATCGGGTACATCTGCGCGCTGACTGATCCAGACGGCAACATGATCGAGTTCTCATACGACCAGGGTGTGTACGCAACGGTGCAGGAGGTCTGGGGTAACGGGTCGTGACGGTTGCTGCCGACCCGCGATCCTCGCCCGACTCACCGACCGCCGTGTGCGTCGGCTACCTCGAGGCATTTTCCACCGGCGATGCCGACGCGGTCGCGGCGTTCGTCACTGACGATTTCGTGAACGAGCACACCGCGGCTCTCGGTGGAGGCTGTGTCGGCATCGACGAGTACAAGCAGCGTCTTCCCGGGTTCTTGGCCTCGATGCCCGGGCTGCGCTACGAGGTCGAAGATGTGGTGGCCGACGGCGAGCGGGTGTGGGCGGCATACACGTTGCGAACAACGGTCAACGACCGGCCGATCGCGGTGCGCGGCGTCATGCGCTTCGTCGTTCGGGATGGCCGTATCGCCCATCGCGTCGACTACTGGGACAGCCTGGTGTTCCAACGCCAAGCCGGTCTGGTCTAGGCGATGCAGTATCGGCAGCTTGGTAACAGCGGGATAGAAGTCAGCGCGCTGGCGCTCGGCACGATGATGTTCGGCAAGTGGGGCAATCCCGACGAAGCGGCATGCAGGCAGATGGTCGACGCCGCGCTTGCTGCCGGGGTGACCTTGTTCGATACCGCCGACATCTACGACTTCGGTGTTTCGGAGGAGT
>JAENVT010000425.1 GCA_016650435.1 Ilumatobacteraceae bacterium | reverse complement strand
GATCCGGTTCTTCGAGAGTTGTCATCGGGTAGTCGTCTGCTGTCCTTGGAGGTGACGACGTCCACCGACGACGGCACTGCAACCGTTCCGGTCGCCTGGTTCGACCCGCCAACGGTTCCCGACTGGGGTGCAGGTGTCGATTTGGTCGTGCGCGGTGTCGTCAAGCGACGCTTCTATCGTGGCCCCGCTGGCACGCAGGCACGAACGGAGGTTGTCGCCACCGAAGTGTGCGAGGTCACCAAGCGTCGCCAGGCGCAACGGTTGCTCGAGCACGCCGTCGCCGCGCTGGGTGCTCCGTAACGGGGCCGCACACGATCGGGCCGGATACGATCACAGGGCCGCACCGCCGCGTGGCGGTGCCGACCCGTTGCGGGTCGTGAACCAATCTCGAGGAGTGTCGTGGACGTTTCCACCCTGCTCGGCGCCGATGCCGAGACGCTGTTGAACCACAAGTGTGAAGGTGTGACCAGCGCGCAGCTCATGCTTCCTGGCCCGGATTTCCTTGATCGTTCCCTGGCCGTGTCAGATCGGTCGCCTGGAGTGCTGCGCAGTCTTGGCCAGCTGTACGGCCATGGTCGTCTCGCCAACAGCGGCTATCTGTCCATCCTTCCGGTAGATCAAGGAATCGAACACTCGGCGGCGTCGTCGTTCGCCCCGAACCCGCTGTACTTCGATCCGGCAAACATCGTCGAACTGGCCATCGAAGGTGGCTGCAACGCGGTTGCGACCACCTTCGGTGTGTTGGGTGCGGTCGCTCGCAAGTACGCGCATCGCATCCCGTTCATCGTCAAGCTGAACCACAACGAGTTGCTGACCTACCCCAACAAGGCGGATCAGGTGATGTTCGGGACGGCACGCCAGGCGTTCGATCTCGGTGCTTCGGGTGTCGGCGCAACGATCTACTTCGGATCAGACGAGAGCACCCGCCAACTTCAAGAGGTCTCGAAGGCCTTCAAAGAGGCACACGACCTCGGCATGTACACGGTGCTGTGGTGCTACGTGCGCAACAGCGCGTTCAAGGTCGACAGCGTCAACTACGAGGTCTCCGCAGACCTCACCGGCCAGGCCAACCACCTCGGCGTCACCATCGAAGCCGACATCATCAAACAGAAGCTGCCGGAGAACAACGGCGGCTACAACGCGCTCAGCGGTCTCGGCACGAGTTCATACGGCAAGACCAATCAACTGGTCTACGACAAGCTGACCACCGATCACCCCATTGATCTGGCGCGCTGGCAGGTCGTCAACTGTTACATGGGCCGCATCGGCTTGATCAACAGCGGCGGCGAGAGCAAGGGCGATGGCGACCTGGCCGCTGCGGTGAAGACCGCGGTCATCAACAAGCGCGCAGGCGGACAGGGCTTGATCTCGGGCCGCAAGTCGTTCCAGCGGCCGATGGACGACGGCGTTGCTTTGCTCAACGCGATTCAAGACGTGTACCTCGACGCGTCCATCACTGTGGCGTGACGTGATCGAGGGGCCGTAGCACCAGCCCCGTTCGCAGCTTCGGGGTGAAGAACGTCGACTTCGGTGGCATCAGCAGCCGCTCCACAGCCGTGCGCCTGATCTCGTCGATGCTCGTCGGGCGAATGAGCACGGCAACATCGGCGTCACCGACGCGCACGAGGTCGACAACGTTTGCGACGCCGTGCTGGTAGGAGACATCGATCTCCGCGCCATCGACGGCGCGCACATCTTCGAGCACATGCTCCAGATAGACGCCATCGAGCGCCCGGACATTCGCGAACGCTTCGGGCCGCGGCGTCAGCCATGCGCCGGTGCCGTCGGGTCGCACCAAACACATCGCCGCACGATCAATCGCTTCTCCCGCAAACCGCGGTGTCACCTTGCCGGCTTCCGCTACGTCGCAATACTGAGCCAATCGAGCCTCCAGCGCTTCGGCGCTGATTCCGCGGTACACCCGATGAATCGGATCGATGCTGAGTTGTTCGTCGACCAGTTCGGCGATGTACACCATCGTCAACTCGGCATCGGTGTCGGTTCGACCCGTGGCTTCGCGCACTTCGTCGCGGTACGTGCGACTGATCGCGTATCGGTGATGGCCGTCGGCGATCAACACCGGATTGGATGCAACGGCTGCGCTGATTGCGGCGAGGCGGGCCGGATCGACGATTCGCTCGACTCGATGCACGACGCCGTTCTCGTCGACGCATCGACCGACGGGTTCAGCGGGCTCCACCAGGAGGTCGGTCAGGCGATCGGTCAGGGATAGTCCCCAGATCGGTGAGAGGTTGCAGCGCGTTGCTCTGGTGAGATCCAGCCGATCGGTCTTGGCCTTCGGTGTCGTGCGCTCGTGTGGCAGCACGCCATCGGCACCATCGTCGACCACCTCGAGCGCACCGATGACCCCCACCGTGTCTCGTCGGCGTCCGGCCTCGTCGGTGAACTGCATGCGGTACAGCGTCAGTGACGGAGCGGCTTCACGTGTCATCACACCATGCTGAGTCCACTCGACGAGGCGCCCTGCTGCCAATTCGTAGCGATCGGGTCCATCGCGATCCAAGGGCACGTCGATGGCGACGATGTTGTGGTCGTGGCGCTTCAGCAAGCTGTCGACGTCGGCCGGCGACAACACGTCGTACGG
>JAENVT010000424.1 GCA_016650435.1 Ilumatobacteraceae bacterium | reverse complement strand
GGTTCGATCGTCACGTCACCGCAATCGACCAAAAGGGCGTGGCCTGCCTGGCCGGCGGCGATGACCAACTGGTCCATGATCCCGCATGGCACGCCCGACGCCCTGATCTCGGCGCGGCGGCACAGTTGAGCGAGGCTCAGCGCGTCGCCTTCGAAACCGAGCGCCAACGCAACCGCCAACTCCAGCGCAGCGCTGCTCGACAAGCCTGCGCCGATCGGGATGTTGGTGACGACCGTTCCGTGGATACCGCCGTATGGTTGCATCTCGGCGACGACGCCGGCGACGTACTTGGCCCACGACGGTTCGACCTGCTGCGGATCATCGATCTCCAAGTCGAGCTCGGCAGGTTCCGCTTCATCTTCCGAGCGAAGGAAGATGGTGTCGGCGGGGATGGCCCGAATCTCCGTCCAGCGATCGATCGCCATCGGCATCACCATGCCACCCGTGTAGTCGGTGTGATCACCGATCAGGTTGACGCGTCCAGGAGCGCGGACGTGAATGGTCATGCCAACTTCAAGGCGGCGCTGAACCGTTCGAGCAGTTCGATGTCGAATGGTGCGCGCAGTGAGATGTTGAGCTGGTCGGCGCCGACATCGACGTACTGGCCGATGCGGTCGAGGATCTCTTCGTCGCTGCCGGTAAGAACGCCCGGACGCACGAAGTCGGCGATCGCACCGAACTGATGGCGAAGGTTGTCGTCGTCAGAGGCAATTCCGAGGTTGACAGCGCAGCGAATCTGGGAAGGGTCGCGGCCGACGCTCTCGCAGAAGCCGTGCAGCACGGAACGCTTGTGGGCGAACACGTCGGGGCCGATGAACGGCACATTCCAGCCGTCGGCGTACTTTGCTGCGATCCTCAACGTGCGCTTCTCGCCTCCACCGCCGATCCAGATCGGCAGCTTGGCCTGCACCGGCCGCGGCTCGTTGCGCGCGTTGGTGAGCGTGAAGTAGTCGCCGGCGAAGTCGGTGACGTCGTCGTGCAGCAGTCCTCGTAAACACTGGATGCCTTCTTCGAGTTGATCGAGGCGAACCTTTGCGCCGGGGAACTCGATCCCGTACGCGTCGTATTCCACCTTCGCCCAGCCGGCGCCAATCCCCATCTCGGCGCGCCCACCCGACAACAAGTCGACCGCGGTGATTGCCTTCGCCAGCACCGCGGGGTGCCGATATCCGACCGAATACACCAAGGACCCGCAACGTACCTTCGACGTGCTGCACGCGAGGGCGGCATGCATGCTGACGGCTTCGAGACAGGCGGCGTCGTCGGGCTTGCCGGTCGCGCCATAGAAGTGGTCCCACACCGAGATCCAGCCGAAGCCGAGATCTTCGACCCGTCGCCACACGGTGCGCAGTTCATCCGGAGTGGTGTGCTGCAGACCGACATGGACACCGAACAGAGTCACGAGCCTGAACCTACCCGAGTGCACAGCAGTGATCGAGATCCGCGCCCGTGCTAAGGAGGGTGGCATGGCAGGCCCGCTTTCCGGTTATCGCATCATCGAGTTGGCAGGTATCGGCCCGGGTCCGTTCGCGGCGATGATGTTGGCCGATATGGGCGCGGAGGTCGTGCGGGTCGAGCGCGCCAACGCGGTCAAAGGTCCCGCGCCGGGCACGCCGCACTATGACGTGTTGCTGCGCGGCCGCCGCAACATCGCCATCGACCTCAAACACCCCGATGGCGTGGCCACCCTTTTGGATCTGGTGGCCTCAGCCGACGGCTTGATCGAAGGGTTCCGACCCGGTGTGATGGAACGGCTGGGCATCGGACCGGACGTGTGCCTGGAGCGCAACCCGCGATTGGTCTTCGGACGCATGACGGGTTGGGGACAATCAGGTCCGTTTGCCGAGGCAGCCGGTCACGACATCAACTACATCTCTCTGGCCGGCGCACTCGCCCACTTCGGACGCGCAGGAGAGGCGCCTGTTCCACCGCTCAACATGGTCGGTGATTTCGGTGGTGGCGGGATGTTGCTGGCTTTCGGCGTGGTGTGCGCGCTGTTGGAGACTCAACGCAGCGGCGTCGGACAGGTTGTTGATGCGGCAATGGTCGACGGATCCGCCGTGCTGATGAGCATGTTCTGGTCGTTCAAAACCGTTGGCGCCTTCGACGAGAATCAGCGGGGGACCAATCTCCTCGACACGGGCGCTCATTTCTACGACGTGTATCAATGCGCCGACGGCGAGTACGTCTCCATCGGCTCGATCGAGCCGCAGTTCTATGCAGAGCTGCTGCGGCTGGCCGAGCTCGACGACGATCCCGAGTTCGCCAAGCAGATGGACAAGTCGGCATGGCCGCATCTGAAGCAACGCCTCTCCGACCTGTTTGCGACGAAGACACGCGACGAGTGGTGCTCCTTGATGGAGGCGACCGATGTCTGCTTCGCGCCCGTGCTGACGATGAGCGAGGCCGCCCAGCACCCGCACAACGTGGAGCGTGGCACATTCATCGAGATCGCCGGAACAATCCAACCCGCGCCCGCGCCGAGGTTCTCGCGGACCGCTGCCGAGATCACCATTCCGCCGGCCCATCCGGGACAACACACCGCAGAAATTCTGCGCGACTGGGGCTTCGACGCCGCCAGAATTGACGCACTGATCGCAAGTCGCGCTGTCGCCGCCGGGTGATTCGACGCACGCAGCCGCATCGAAGGGAAATTGATGGGAACACTGGTCGCCTTTCACGCACACCCTGACGACGAGTCGATCAGCACGGGTGGCTCTCTCGCCAGAGCCAGCGCCGAGGGGCATCGCGTGGTCGTAGTGATTGCCACGGATGGCGACTACGGCGAGGTTCCCGACGATCTCGCCGACGGCGAATCGCTGGTCGACCGGCGTCGTGCGGAGACGGAGCGTTCGGCGAAGGCGTTGGGAGTCCACCGCGTCGAGTGGCTCGGCTACAAAGACAGCGGCATGACTGGCTGGGAGCAGAACAGCGATCCAGGGTCGTTCCTGCAGGCGCCCGTCGAGGAGGCGGCGACCCGGTTGGCGAAGATCCTGCACGAGGAGAACGCAGACGTGCTGACGGTGTACGACTGGCACGGCAACTACGGCCACCCTGATCACGTCAAGGTGCACACCGCCGGTCATCGTGCTGCAGAAATCGCCGGAACGAAGACAGTGTTCGAGGCGACGATGAACCGCGACCACATCGTGCGCATGATGGAGATGGCCCGCCAGGCCGGTGCGCCCATCAGCGAGGAAGATGATTTCGATCCGAACGGCGCCGCCGATGATGGCAATCCGTTCGGGATGGCGGAAGCCGACATCACGCACGCCGTTGATGTGACTGCCTACATCAATGCCAAGCGCGAGTCATTGCGTGCGCACCGCAGCCAGATCACTGATACCAGTTTTTTCCTGGAGATGCCCGACGACGCGTTTTCGAATGCGTTTGGCACCGAGTGGTTCATCCTCAAGGGTGGTGAGCCCGGGCTGCGTCCAGGATGGCTGTTCGAATGACCCGGCTGTATCTCGTCCGTCATGGGCGGGCCGCCGCCGGCTGGGACACCGACCCAGACCCGGGCCTCGATGAGATTGGAGCTCGTCAGGCGGCCGCGGTCGCGGTCCGGCTCGCTCCGCTTGGGCCGTTGCCGATCCTGACCAGCCCGCTGTTGCGTTGCCGCGAAACAGCGGCTGCTCTGGCCGGGGTGTGGAACGTCGAGGCTCGCGTCGAGCCGACTGTTGCCGAAATTCCCTCGCCAGATGGCATCGCCATGGCCGATCGCATCGACTGGTTGAAGGTGGCGATGGGAGGCACCTGGGCCGACATCGGCGGCCGATATGTTGCCTTCCGAGACCAGGTGGTGACCACGCTGTGCGGTATCGAAACCGATTCCGTGGTATTCAGTCACTTCATCGCCATCAACGCGGCCATTGGCGCCGCGATCGGCGACGATCGCCTGGTCGTGCGCAGCCTCGACAACTGCTCTGTGACGGTTATCGATGTCGTCGGACGCGCATTACAGCTTGTTGAAAGTGGGCACGAGGCCGACACCTTGATCAGGTAATTGGTACATCGCGTGCCAGACTTCCTGTGTGAAGTCGACGCGCCTATTTCCTTTCGTCCTCATCGCACTGGCACTTGCCAGTTGTGGCAGCGATAAGAATTCGTCGACAACCGACGGAGGCTCGACGTCATCGTCGGTCGCGCTCGAGACCTCGACGTCGGCTCTGACAGATTCGACAACGACCGTTCCGGTCACCACAGCGCCATCGACGTCGACAACGACATCGTCGACAACGACCACCTCCACATCCACGACCACTACGACGACGTTGGCCCCTGGCGCCGAACTGGTGCTGCGCGCCAACGGTCTCGGCGATGCGGCCTTCGGTGTTGATCCCGACGGTGCGGTCGCCTATGTCTCGGGGATCATCGGGGCCCCGACAGTCGATACCGGTTGGGTCGATCCGTTGTCGGTCGGTGCCTGTCCCGGCACCGAATTCCGCCAGGTGTATTGGGGCGATCTGCTGCTGCAGTTCAGCGACCAGAGCGGTGTCACCACAGGCCGTCGACACTTCTTCTCATACGTTTATGGTCCCAGCTTCGGGCCCCAGATCACTCCGGCCGGCTTGAAGACCGATGCCGGCATCGGGGTCGGATCGACGGTGGTGGAATTGCAGGGCACATATCCCGGAGTGGTCATCAATCCGGGCGACGAAATCGGTGGCCCGAACTTCTTCATCAATGGTGGTCTTGCCGGATTTCTCACCGGCGTCAATCCAACCGATACGGTGATATCCGTACTCGGCGGGCAGGGTTGTGGCGAATAGCTGCGGCGAACACTCGTGGCGAGTAGCCGCTACGTATCGGTGTTGGACGGGTTGTTGATCGAGGAGATGGAACTGAAATGAAGAGAATGTTGCCGGTGACCGAACTGGCCCGAGACGAGCGGTTCTCGCGCATGGCCATCGAAGATGCGGTGTTCGACCCCAGAAACCTGTCGCCCAGCGCGCAGCGCAACACGCTGGCGCCGACCTACGAGAACGCCACCGACAACGCCCGCGGCCTCATGCACGGGATCTTCGTCGGCGAGATCCAGGCACTCGAGGGTGCAGGACGCACGTGCTTCGATTTCGATCTCGGCGAGGCCCGCGACCAGGCGCCATTGGGACTGAAGCTCGACATGGCCCGGCAGTGTTGGGACGAGGCCCGTCACGTCGAGATCAGCATCAAACTCGGCGAGCACATGGGATCGGAGGTTGGCGAGTTCGCCGAGCAGACATTGCTCTACGAAGCAGCGTGCAATCCGGACCCCGTCCTGCGTCTCACCGGTGTCAACCGAGCGCTCGAAGGTCTGGCCATCGACGTCTTCAAGACGATGCGCGACTTCGGAACCGTGCTGTCTGATCCTGTGTTGGAATTTGCCGAGGATTGGATGTTGGCCGACGAGGTCACTCACGTGAAGATGGGCAGTGACTGGCTTCGCCGCCTCACGGCTCAGGATCCGCAGCGTCAAAAGGAAGCACTCGACTTCCAGAAGGCCGTCGACAAGCTGTTCAGTTTCGGCGGTTTCCGCGGCGAGCGCGACGAGAATCCGGTCCATCTGGCTCGCAACTTCCGTCGGCTGGCCGGATTCTCCGACGACGAGATCACGGAGTTGGTCGACATTTCTGCGTCTGCATTCCAGGAGGCACAGACGCAGCAGGCTTCGCGGGCTGCGCTGGCCACACAGGGCTGATCAATCTGAGCGCAGGAACTGTTCGCAACTTCCACGAGAACTTCGCATGGTTCGTGATCATCGGCAATGCTCTCGCCGGCGCTTGGTCGTTGGGTGCAAATTGGCTGCCGCAGATGCGCACGCGGGCATTGTGGTGGTTCGTTGCTGTCGCCGAACTGACGGTGTTCGTGCAGGTCACGCTCGGCGTGATCCTGGTCAACAAGTACAAGTTCCAGTTTCCGAAGTTCCACGCCTTCTACGGCTTCGTCGCCATCATCGCCGTCGCGATCATCTACTCGTATCGAGTGCAGATGAAGCATCGCCTCTATCTGCTCTACGGGCTGGGAAGCCTGTTCATCGCCGGTCTCGGAATCAGAGCGATGCTCGTCGGCCAACTCCGCTGACTCCAGCAGCCACCGGAACCGGACACGCCGAGAACTCTACGTAGCTTTCTGGGCGTGCCCGCGTTGCTTGCGAGTCGGTGGTTGCTCAGCGGGTGCCACCCTTTCGTGATCTGCGCGAGCGCACAAAGCCGCGGATCGTTTGTGAGCTCACACAGAGATCTGGTTCAACCGTATAGCCGCGACGCTGGCGCGTTGGCAGGGCGCGAGTCAGTTCAGGCGGTCTTCCAACGCGTCGAGGGCCATCGGCAGTTGTGCGGGCAGCTTGCCGTCGAACTGTGCGTAGTGCTGGCGGATCTGGGGGATCGCGTCGCGCCACCCGGCGTTGTCGACCGTCAGCAGGGTGTGCAGGTCGTCTTCGCTGATCGACAGGCCGGCGACGTCGAGATCGCCCTCGCTGGGCAGCAGCCCGATAGGCGTTTCGACAGCGTCGGCTTCTCCGGCCACCCGCTGGAACACCCACTTGAGGACGCGGCTGTTCTCCCCATACCCAGGCCACAGATAGTGCCCATCGTCGTCGCGACGGAACCAGTTGACGAAGAAGATCTTCGGCAGATGGGCAGCGTCGGTGTTCTTGCCGATCGCCAACCAATGAGCGAAGTAGTCGGCCATGTTGTACCCGCAGAACGGCAGCATCGCCATCGGGTCGAAGCGCAACTTGCCGACGGCACCCTGCTGGGCCGCGGTCGTCTCGCTGGCCATGATCGAACCGAGGAACACGCCATGCTCCCAATCGAACGCCTGCGTCACGAGCGGCACTGTGGTGCGACGCCGGCCCCCAAACAAGATGGCGCTGATGGGCACACCCGTTGGGTCCTGCCACTCTGGCGCGATCGACGGGCATTGTGCCGCGGGAGCGGTGAACCGGGCGTTGGGATGTGCGGCGGTCGTTTCACGTTCGGGTGTCCACGGCTGGCCGCGCCAGTCTGTGGCGCGAGCAGGCTTTTCGTTGCTCATGCCTTCCCACCACACGTCACCCTCACTGGTGAGAGCGGTGTTGGTGAAGACGCAGTTGCCCCACATCGTCTCCATCGCGTTGGGGTTGGTGTCATAGCCAGTTCCTGGGGCGACACCGAAGAACCCGGCCTCGGGATTGATCGCGTAGAGCCGGCCGTCAGCGCCGAACTTCATCCAACAAATGTCATCGCCGACTGTCTCTGCTTTCCAGCCGGCGATCGTCGGCTGCAGCATGGCCAGGTTGGTCTTGCCGCACGCCGACGGAAACGCCGCGGCGATGTACTTCGACTGGCCTTCGGGATTGGTCAGCTTGAGGATGAGCATGTGCTCGGCCAGCCATCCGTCGTCGCGCGCCATGACGGAGGCGATGCGCAGGGCAAAGCACTTCTTGCCGAGGAGCGCGTTACCGCCGTAGCCGGAACCGTACGACCAGATCTCGCGCGTCTCGGGAAAGTGCACGATGTACTTGTTGTCGGGATTGCACGGCCACGGCACGTCGGCTTGGCCCGGTGCAAGGGGAGCGCCGACCGAGTGCACGCACGGCACCCATTCGCCGTCGCCGAGAACGTCGAGGGCAGCTTGGCCCATCCGGGTCATGATCCGCATGCTGACGGCCACGTAGGCGCTGTCGGTCAATTGCACACCGATGTGGGCGATCGGCGAGCCAAGGGGACCCATGCTGAAGGGCACTACGTACATCGTGCGGCCCTTCATCGCGCCGGTGTACAGCGTTGTCATGTCGGCGCGCATCGTTGCGGGTTCGCGCCAGTTGTTGGTCGGACCGGCATCGGCGGCATCGACCGAGCAGATGAAGGTGCGGTCTTCCACGCGGGCTACGTCGCCTGGGTCGCTGTGCGCCCAATAGCTGTTCGGCCGCTTGGCCTCGTCGAGTTGGGTGAACGTGCCGGAATCAACCAGCTGCTGACACAGGTCGTCGTACTCCTCCGCGGAGCCGTCACACCAGTGCACATCGCGGGGCTGCAGCACGCCGGCCCACTCGTTCACCCACGCTTTCAGGCGTTCGCTGGTGGTGGAAGCACTCATCGGATTCGACTCCTTGGAACCTACGCGCCGTTGCGAGGATCGGTGGATGAAGGGTACCTTCAGGCGCCTGGCGTCTTCATATCCGCCTCGGAGCCGAGGCGCAGGTGCGTTGCTCTGCCGGCATCGTCGACGTTGAAGACAACCCGCTGGCCTTGACGCAGCATGCGGAAAATAGAGCCCTCGAGCGCGCCTACGGCGAGATCGAACTCGGCGAGGGTGGTGTCGCTGACGACGCTGCCGTCACCGGTGGCAGGGTCGTAGCTCTTGACGACGCCTTGCATGATGTCGAGGCCTCAGCCGGCCTTGACGATCTTGCCGCTCTTGATGCAGCCCGTGCAGACGTACATCCGCTTCGGGGTACTGCCGATGAGGGCCTTCACACGCTGGATGTTCGGATTCCAACGACGCTTGGTGCGCCGGTGGGAGTGCGACACGTTCATGCCCCAGCTGGGCCCTTTGCCACACACTTCACATACTGCTGCCATGACGGTTCTTCCTCAGGAGATCAAACGAGCTTGGAGATGCTACCAGCGGATGGCTGCGGCGACACTTTCCGGCCGCGACTCAGCCGTCGTCTAGGTAGAGCGCGAACGTGAAGTCGCGATCCGTTGAGGTTCCGACGATGTCTGTCGTGCTCACGTACACGGAGGTGTCGCCCGTGAGGCAATCGGTCCCCGTACCTCCGTTGGCTAGGGCGAATCCGGCGGGAAGGTTCACGACCGTCGCAGTCAAGAACGGAGTGGGCGCGCCGACACAGCCAGGGTTGTAGCCGAGAAGCGTGATCTGGTAAAAGCCCGTCACGAGCTTGGAGGTCTGTATGTTGCCGAATGACTGGTCGGCAAGGAGGTTGCCGTTCCCGAACACATAGCCGCCACCGACCAGATGGCTGTATGGCGCTGCGGCAACGGCCGCTGTCGTCGTGAACAGCGAGTCGGCCTCGCCCTTGTTGTAGACGTCGGTCTTGGCGTACGTCTCGGTCTTGTTGAAGACCTCGGCCTTCGCGTAGACCTCGGCCTTCGCGTAGACCTCGGTCTTGTTGTAGACGTCGGTCTTGGCGTACGTCTCGGTCTTGTTGTAGGTCTCGGCGCGGGGGTAGTAGCGATCGTCGTGGTTGTGGTCGGTGTAGTACCCGACGATGTCGGCGAGGATGTCGACCGCTCCGGCATTGTTGTACAGATTGATTTGGCCGGTGGGGGAGAGTTTGGTGTCGACCTTGTTCGGGGTCGGTGGCGAGCTAGGAGTCCAGTTGAGGCTGGAGACGAGTGGCCTGGGAGTGACGTCGCTCGGCCAGATCGTGAGGAAGCTCGCCGCGGTCCCGCCGACCGCCGTGACGTTCATGGCGACTGCGGTGGCGTCTGCGGGTATTGGCGTGGTGCAATTGCCATTGGCCCCGGTGATCTGTTGGGTATAGGTCTCGCCTGCCGCGATCGGGGTACTTCGCGGGCCGACGTTGCCGTCTCCTGATCGCATATCGAACACCCTGCACGGTGCAATCGGCACGAAGACGGAGCGTGGGCCGCTGCTGACAGCGGCTTGGGTGATTGCGATCCCACCACCGCCGACCGAGATCGCGACTGCTGCACCGATTGCAGCCCAACGTGTACGAACTGCCCCTCGTAACTGAACATTCATAATGTCATTCCCTTGGAGCATGTTCGCCGCGCGCTGGCAGGTTGGCCAGAGCGCGATTCCGCAGTCGCTGACTACCCATCTGAGGCTCGCGGGTAAACGCGGCGCAGCGCCGCCTCGTCGGGCTACGAGGGGCTTGCCCCTAGTCTGTCGGCGTGTCCACGTTGGAACGGTTCAGCTCCGAAGCATTGCGCAGCACGGTCGTCACGTTCCGCGACACGATGAAGATCCATGCCGCCGGTATCAATCGGCT
>JAENVT010000423.1 GCA_016650435.1 Ilumatobacteraceae bacterium | reverse complement strand
TGCAGTTGGGGGCGATCACGCCGGTGTTCATGGCGTTCCGCGATCGCGAGTACGTGCTCAACCTCATCGAGGCGGCAACCGGTGGTCGATTCCATCCCAACTTCGACCGCATCGGCGGCCTGAAGGACGATCTCCCTGCCGGCTGGATCACCGAGACCAAGCAGGTGATGAAGAAGCTGCGCACGTTCTGCGACGAGATGGACGACCTGTTGTTCGGCAACGAGATCTTCCAGAGCCGTCTGCGCGGCATCGGTGTCATTCCCGGCGACGTTGCCAAGCAGTACGGGCTCAGCGGCGCCAACCTTCGCGCCAGTGGAGTCGACTGGGACCTGCGCCGCGATCAGAAGTTGCCGATGGCTTGGGACAAGGTCGACTGGAAGGTGTGGACACACCCCGACGGCGACTGTTTCGCCCGGTGTTGGGTACGGCTGCAAGAGACCCGCGAGGCGACAAAGATCGTCGACCAATTGCTCGACGGCATGCCGAGCGGTCCCGTGATGGCCAAGGTGCCGCGCATCATCAAGGTGCCAGAAGGCGAAGCGTGGGTCAGCACCGAGAACCCGCTCGGCGAGATGGGCTACTACGTCGTCAGCAAGGGTGATCTCGGCCCGTTCCGCGTCAAGATCCGCTCAGCCAGCTTCAACAACATCTCGATCGTGCCATGGGTGTTGCGCGGCGTGTATGTGCCCGACGTGATCTCGATCCTCGCGTCGCTGTACTTCATCCTCGGGGATATCGATCGGTGATGCTTGCCGTTGACCTGCCTTACTGGGCGCAGTCGTTGTTGCGCGTGCTTGGTGGCACCGTCGCGGTGCTGCTGCCCGCCGGAACGATCGTCTACCTGTTCCTCTTCAAGATGATGAGCTTCATGCAGAGCCGTCTCGGCCCGATGGAAGCGGGACCGTACGGCTCGATGCAGTTGTTCGCCGAGGTCGGCAAGTGGCTGCAGAAGGAAGACATCCAGCCCGAGAAGGCCGACAAGCGGATCTTCAAGATGGCTCCGTTGATCGTGTTGGTCAGCACGTTCCTGCTCGTCGCCGTCGTGCCGTTCGGGCCAGACGCGTATTTCACCAACTTCGACGCCGGTGTGTTCTACATGTTGGCCGTCAGCAGCATCAGCACACTCGGCATCCTGATCGCCGGTTGGTCCAGTGCCAACAAGTATTCGCTGCTCGGCGGCCTTCGCGCTGCGGGCCAGTTGATCGCCTACGAACTGCCGATGGTGTTGGCGGTGCTCGGCGTTGTCATCCAGGCCGAGACAATGAACATGCAGGGCATCGTCGTGCGCCAGAACGCCGGCGAGATGTTCGGTTGGGACGGGCTCGGCAACCCGTACATCCTCACGCAGTTCATCGGTTTCGTGATCTTCATGATCTCGGTGCAAGCAGAGCTCACGCAGACACCCTTCGACATGCCGATCGCGGAATCCGAGCTCGTCTCGGGCTACATGACGGAGTACAGCGGATTCCGCTTCCTCATCTTCTTCATCGCCGAGTTCGCCACCGCCGGCGTGTTCGCGTTGATCGCCAGCGTGTTGTTCCTCGGTGGTTGGGGAGTGCCGTTCAGCTGGTTCGGCTGGACGAGCATCGATGACGTCGACAACTGGATGAACGTCGCTGGTCCATTGATCATGATCACCAAGATGCTGGTGCTGACCTTCCTGATCATGTGGATCCGGTTCAGCTACCCGCGATTCCGAGAGGATCAATTGCAGCGATTCGCCTGGAAGGTTCTCATCCCGGTCGCACTGCTCAACATCATGGTGACCGCCGTCTTGAAGGTTGCGTTCTGATGGCCGGCAAGCCGCAGCTCCCAGGGCTGATGAAGGGCCTCGGCGTCACGTTGAAGACGCTCGCCCACACGGTCAAGCCGAAGAGCATGGGTGGCGGCGCCAACACGGTGCAGTACCCGCACGAGAAAGAGGCGCCGCCCACTCGATCGCGCGGCGTGATCGCGTTGCGCGAAGACAACTGCACGTCGTGCATGTTGTGCGTACGCAGTTGCCCCGACTGGTGCATCTACATCGAGGCTCACAAGACGCTGGCTCCACCCCGCCGCGCCGGTGGTGCACCGCGCAAAGTCAACATCGTCGACCGTTTCGACATCGACTACGCGCTCTGCATGTACTGCGGAATCTGCGTCGAGGTCTGTCCCTTCGATGCGTTGTTCTGGAGCCCCGAGTACGAGTACAGCGAGCCGAGGATCGCCGACCTGTTGCACGACAAGACCAAGCTCGGTGAGTGGATGGAGACCGTGCCCGAGGCTCCCGAACTCGAAAGTGGCGCCGACAAGAAGGGCAAGAAGTGATGCTTGCGGCATCCGATCTCAACGTCGCCCAGAACATCGGGTTCGGCATCATCGCCGCGTTCATGATCGTTTCCGCCATCAATGTCGTCCGCAGCAACAACGTGGTGCACGCAGCCCTGTCACTTGTTGCGGTGATGGCCGGCGCTGCTGCACAGTATCTGCTCTTGGCTGCCGAGTTCGTCGCCGTCACCCAAGTGCTGGTGTACATCGGGGCTGTGATGATCCTGTTCCTGTTCGGCGTCATGCTCACCCGCGCTCGCGTCGGGCGTGAAACCGATCTCAACAACAAGAGCTGGGTGCTCGGCATCCCTGTTGCCCTGCTGATGCTCGGGATCATGGCCTATGTGTTGATCGACGGCTTCGGCGACGATCATCTCGAGCCGGCCGCTCAGGTCTCCACCGCCGAGCTCAGCGACAGCATCTTCAAACCGTTCCTGTTGCCGTTCTGGGCCCTGTCGTTCGTCCTGCTGGCCGCCGTGATCGGCGCCATCGTGTTAGCCAGAAAGGATTAGGCGTGCTGATCAACGAGTTCCTATTGCTGGGGGCTGTGCTGTTCTGCATCGGTGTGTACGGCGTCATCGCCCGCAAGAACGCCGTGATGGTGCTGATGTCGATTGAAGTGATCCTCAACTCGGTCAACATCAACCTGTTGGCGTTCAGCCAGTTGCACAACAACCTCGACGGCAACGTGTTCGCCCTGTACATCATCGCGGTCGCCGCCGCGGAGGTCGGCGTCGGTCTGGCGATGGTGCTGCTGATCTATCGCAACCGCAAGAGCATCTCACTCGACGAACTGTCGGAAATGAAGGGCTGAGCGAATGCTCGCTGAAGAAGCCGTCGCAGCCGCTGGCTGGTTCCTCGAACACGCGTGGTTGATCCCGTTGATCCCCGGCGTCGCGTTCGCCGTCATCATCTTGTTCGGCAAGTACGAGATCAACGGGAAGCGCGTCCTGCGATGGGCGGGTGCCGAGATCGGCCTTGGCAGCATGGTGGTGGCGCTGGCGTTGGCCATCGGTGCGGCGTATCAGTGGATACACCACGTGCGCGGCGTCCACGAGGCCGAACCGGTGATCAAGGCATGGACGTGGTGGCAGATCGGTGGAGTGAAGTTCGGGCTCGGCGAGCACATCGACGGTCTGGCCGTCATGCTCTTGCTGCTCGTCACGTTGATATCCACGCTCGTGCAGATCTACTCGCTCGAGTACGTGCGTGGCGATCGCCGATACACCCATTTCTTCGCCTCGATCACATTGTTCAGCGCCGGAATGCTGACGATGGTGCTCGCCGAGAACATGGTGCAGCTCTTACTCGGCTGGGAGATCATGGGCCTGTGCTCGTTCCTGCTGATCGGGCACTGGTGGGAGGAGGAGGCGAATGCGCGTGCCGCGCTGAAAGCGTTCCTCACCGTGCGCGTGGGCGACGTCGGGTTGTTGGTCGGAATTGCCATCATGTTCGGCGCTTCTGGCACCTTCACCATTCGCGGTCTGCACGAGTGGGCCAACGATCCATCGACAGGCCACACGGTGCTGCTCGTTGCCGCGGTCGCTCTGTTCATCGCCTGCATCGGCAAGAGCGGTCAATTCCCCCTGCACACGTGGCTGCCCGATGCCATGGCAGGCCCCACACCTGTCAGTTCGTTGTTGCACTCGTCGACGATGGTGGTCGCCGGGGTCTTCCTGGTGGCCAGGCTGTACCCCGTCTTCCACGCCGGATTCATGATCAACGTCGCGGGTCAACACTTCAATCTCATCGCGGTGATCGGCGGCATCACCATCCTGATCGCGGCCGGTATGGCGTTCGTGCAGAACGACATCAAGAGAGTTCTGGCCTACTCGACCGTCAGCCAGCTCGGCTACATGATGATGGGCCTGGGCGTTGGGGCCTGGGTGCCGGCCGTGTTCCACCTCTTCACGCATGCGTTCTTCAAGTGCTGCCTGTTCCTGTGCGCCGGATCGGTCTCGCACACTGCCAGCCACCACAGCTTCGACATGAAGAAAGACATGGGTGGCTTGGCCCGCAAGATGCCGATCACGTTCATCACGTGGATCGCGTCGACCGCGGCGTTGTGTGGGGTGCCGTTCTTCAGCGGATTCTTCTCGAAGGACGAGATCATCGACTCCGCCGGTCATTTCCACTACGGCACCTTCATGGTCATCGGGTTGATCGGCGCGTTCCTGACCACCGCGTACATGACGCGAGCCACGTATCTCACCTTCTTCGGCGAGCCGCGCGGCGCTGCTGCCCACTTCGTGCACGGCGACGCTCATCACATCGCCGCCCACGGCACTCACGACGCGCATGACGCGCACGAGCCTGAACCCGTTCCTGCCCGCCCACTGCCGTTCGCCCCGACCGATTCGCCGTGGCTTCTCGCCGTGCCGTTGATGATCCTCGGCTTTCTGGCCGTCGTCGCCGGGTACATCAATGCCGCGCCGTTCAAGATCCACTACTTCGAACACTGGCTGGAATCCTCGATCGGGCTGCCGATCGGCGAAGGTGGCATCCCGGAACCACCGGCGTTCAAGTGGGTCAACGCGCTGCCGTCGATCGCTCTCGTGCTCGCCGGATTCGTCATCAGCCTGGCTATCTGCAAGCAGTTGTTCGGCACGGCAAGGTCGCCTCTGAAGGGCCTCACTCGCCGCAACCCGGTGCTGGGTGCCGGGTACCGGTTCTTGGTCAACAAGTACTACCTCGACCACCTGTACGAGAAGGTCATCGTGCGCGGCATCGCCCATCCCATCGCTGCGGCGGCGTATTGGACCAATCAGAAAGTGCTCGACGGCATCGTCAACGCTGTCGGGATCGGCGGCCGTAAGACCGGCGACTGGATCTATCAGAACATCGACCAGCGGTTGGTCGATGGTGCCGTCAACGGCAGCGGTTCCGTCGCCCGTGGCACCGGCGGTGTGCTCCAGCCCGTTCAGTCAGGCAAGGTCAGCCTGTACGGCGCGCTGCTTTTCGGTAGCGCAGCCGTCGGCGCGCTCGTACTCGTACTCGTCAACAGCTAGAGGAACCCATGGAAGTACTCCAAAACCAACAATGGCTACTGAGCCTCGGCACGTTCTTGCCGCTGGCCGGTGTGCTGGTGATGCTGTTCATCCCGAATCGGGACGAGGCCTTGGTGAAAGGCACGGCCATCGTCACAGCCGCGGCCACCCTGCTCGTCGGCGTCTACACGGTGATGAAGTTCGACTACGGGCAAGCGGCGAAGCAGCAATTCTTCACGACCAACGACTGGATTCGCCCGATCAAGGCGACCTACACCGTAGGGCTCGACGGCATCAGCCTTCCGCTGTACTTGTTGTCGATGGTCATCACCCTCCTCGTGATGGTGTACTCGTGGGACCACGTTCCTGCGCCCGGGAACTCAAAGGCCTTCTTCATCCTGATGCTGGTGTTGCAGACCGGTATGGCCGGCACGTTCGTCGCTCAGGACCTCATCCTGTTCTTCGTCTTCTTCGAACTCGTGTTGCTGCCGATGTACTTCATGATCGGTGTATGGGGTGGCGACAATCGTCAGTACGCATCGCTGAAGTTCTTCCTCTACACCATGTTCGGATCGGCCTTGATGCTGGTGTCGTTCATCGCGCTGTTCGTCATCACCAAGAACAACAGTGCGACCCCCGAACTTGCCAGCTTCAAGTTCCAGTGGTTCCTCGAGAACGGCGCCGGCGTCGCCAAGAACACGGCCATCTGGATCTTCGCCGGCATGTTCATCGGCTTCGCCGTCAAGGTGCCGATGTTCCCCTTCCACACATGGCTGCCCGACGCTCATACCGAGGCACCCACGCAGGGTTCGGTCATCCTCGCCGCGATCCTGCTGAAGCTGGGCACGTACGGCTTCGTGCGCATCGCCCTGCCGTTCCTGCCGCAGGCCGCGGTGAAATGGGCGCCCATCATCGGGGTCCTCGCGGTGATCGGCATCATCTACGGCGCGCTCGGGTGCCTGGCCCAGACAGACATGAAACGGTTGATCGCGTTCTCGTCAGTTGCACACATGGGTTTCGTGATGCTCGGCATATCGACGCTGACGACACTCGGCATCAACGCCGCGCTCTTCGGCATGGTCGCCCACGGCCTGATCACCGGCATGTTG
>JAENVT010000422.1 GCA_016650435.1 Ilumatobacteraceae bacterium | reverse complement strand
GCCAGCGTCGTCACAGACTTCGAACCGGAGCCACACGCCACGAGAGCGAGAGGGATGAGGGCGAGGACCGCCATGCGACGCATCCACACATTCTGGCTGGAGTCAGTCACGTTGCACGGTCACGACTTGAACAAGAACTCCTCGTCTTCGGCGCTGAACAGCAGGCGCAGTTCGTCGAGCAGGACGGGATGGTCGACCAGCATCGGGTCGTTGTCGACGATCTCGAACGCGGCGTCGCGTGCCAACGACACCAGCTCGCGGTCGCGACGCAGCGATGCGAGCTTCAGATCGTTGCGACCCTTCTGGGCGGTGTTCATGATCGTGCCTTCGCCGCGGAGCTCGAGATCGACCTCTGCCAGGGCGAAGCCGTCAGTGGACGCGACCAACGCTTCGACGCGGGGGTTTCCAACGGCCTGAGCATCGGCAGGAGTTCCGGCAGTCACCAGCCAACAACTGGAGGCATGCTGACCGCGGCCGACTCGACCACGCAATTGGTGGAGCTGGGCAATACCAAAGCGATCGGCGTCGAGGATGACCATGACGGTCGCGTTCGGAACATCGACACCAACCTCGATCACCGTTGTTGCCACCAAGACATCGAGCCGGCCCCGGCGGAAGCGTTCCATCTCCGCCTCCTTCTCGGATGACGGCAGGCGGCCGTGCAACAGACCGAGTCGCAATCCCTTCAACTCCCCTGCTGCCAAGCGGTCGAAGGTCTCTTGGGCACTGGCAACTTCCAGCTTCTCGCTCTCCTCGATCAACGGACACACGACGTACGCCTGGCGTCCGGCCGCAACCTCGTCGCGGACGGTTGCCCACGCGGCCTGCTCCATCAGCGGGCCATCGGCCCAGTGCGTAACGATCGGCGTGCGCCCAGGTGGGAGCTCGTCGAGCACGCTGACGTCGAGGTCGCCGTACACCGTCATCGCCGCTGTTCGCGGGATCGGGGTCGCGGTCATGACCAACACGTCGGGCACGGCGTCGTCGTCGCCCTTCGAGCGCAACGCAGCTCGTTGCTCGACGCCGAAACGATGCTGCTCGTCGACCACCACGACGCCGAGGCTGTGGAACCGCACCCCTTCTTGGATCAGCGCGTGCGTGCCGATGGCGATATCGACCGTCCCCTCGGCCAAACCTGCCATCACGTCGCGGCGCTCGCCGCCCGTGACTCGATTGGTCAGCAACTCGACGCGCAGCGGCCGGTCACCGAACAGGTTCCCCGGATCGGGCACGGTCACGCCCTCCAGCATCCGCCGAACACTGGTGGCGTGCTGTTCGGCGAGCACCTCGGTCGGCGCCATCAACGCTCCCTGATGACCTCCCTGCACCGCGGTGAGCATTGCGCTGACCGCGACCAACGTCTTGCCGGAACCAACGTCGCCTTGCAGCAGGCGATGCATCGGATGCGGTCCGGCGAGGTCGTGCTCGATTTCGGCAATGGCCCGCCGTTGCGCCGCGGTGAGCTCGAACGGCAACGCGGCGTAGAGGCGTTCAGTCAACTCACCGCCGACCTTGTGCCGGATCGCCTTCGACTCGCGCTCGAGCAAACGCTTACGCATCACCAAGGTCGTCTGCACTCGCAGCAGTTCGTCGAAGGCCAGCCGGCGGCGAGCCTGTTCCTTTTCGGCGATCGTCTCCGGCGCGTGAATCGACCGGAACGCTGCATCCCTCTCGATCAATCCGAAGCGACGACGAATGGTCTCCGGTACGGGATCGGCAATCCCGCGCGGCGACGACTTGCGCATCGCATCTTCGACCCAACCGGCGATCTCCCACGTCATCAACGCGGCCTTCTCGCTCTGCGGATACACCGGCACAATCCGACCGGTGCGATCACCGATGAGATCGACGACCGGGTTGGTCATCTGCAGGCCGCCGCGGTAGACCTCGGCCTTGCCGAACAGCGCGACCTGCAGGCCCTCGCGCAGCTGCTTTTCGCGCCACGGTTGGTTGAAGAACACGACCTGCAGCCGTCCACTGCCATCGCCGACTACAACGTTGACCATCGTGCGCCGATTGCGCATCGCCCGCTTCGTGACGCTGCGCACGCTGACCAGAACCAACGCCTCCTGTCCCGGCAACAGGTCGCTGACGCGAGCTTCGTTCGTGCGATCGACCCACCGCCGCGGGTACGTCGTCAACAGATCGAGAACAGTGTCGACGCCGACATCGTGCAGTGACGCGAGCTTTTTCTCGCCGACGCCCTTGATCCGCTCGACACCGATCGCGTCGAGATCACGCAGCGTCAGCGGTTCAGTCATTCAACGCCGAAGAGGTACGGGTACAGCGGCTGACCGCCGCGGTGCACCTCGACCTGCACGTCGGGACGGTGTTCGACGATCCACGCCAGGAGCTTGTCGGTATGGCCGGCCGTGGCATCGCGGCCGGTGATGACAGTCACGATCTCGCGCCCAGGAGAGATGAGATGATCGAGCAACGCCATCGCCGCACCATCGAGCGAGCCGCTGACCGAGACGATGCCATCGCCGCGGACCAAGCCGATCCAATCGCCGGCGGTGATCGCCCCGACATCGCTCTTCGTGTCGCGAACGGCTTTGGTGATCTCCCCCGTTGCAACCGCCTGGGCACCTTCGGTCATCTCCTCGAGGTTGACGTCGGCATCCGTTTCGGGGTCGTACACGACCAATGCGGCCAGCGCGGCGGGCATCGAGGTCGTCGGCACGACCCGCACGGTTTTGTTCGTGAGTTCATCAAGCTGTTCGGCGACCGGAATGATGTTCTTGTTGTTGGGCAACACGACGACTTGATCGGCGTTGACCGCTTCGACCGCGGCAAGCAGTTCGGCCGTCGAAGGGTTGAGTGTCTGTCCGCCGGTCACCACGCCTTGCACACCGAGTTGCCCGAACAATTCAGCCAAGCCGTCGCCACTGGCTACCGCAACGACAGCGCAAGTGACAGCGGGCAAGCCGAACCCGGCGCCGGTTCGCAACGGCTCGCCCTTCATCGCGGCCTCGCGTACCGCGTGCTCTTCGGCCATCTCCTCGAACAGGTCGGTAACTCGAATCTGCTTGGGGCGTCCATCAAGTTTCAGCGCGGCCTCGATCGCCGCGCCGATGTCGTTGGTGTGCACATGGCAGTTCCACAGACCGTCGCCACCGACCACGACAATGGAGTCGCCGATCTCGCCCCACGCTTCCTTCAAGTCCTGGATGTGCTCGTCGAGGAGGTCGACGAAGTACATCACCTCGTAGCGCTGCTCACTGACGTCGAGGCCACCGTCTGGTGCGTGACGATGCGACACCAACTCGAGCTGTGCCTCGGTGGGTCCGTCGCCCTCGTTCGGTTCTGGCAGTGGATCGCCATCGACGACGAACAACGCCGAGTCGAGGAACAGGAGGTAGCCGGCACCACCCGCGTCGACCACGCCGGCATCTTTCAGAACGGGCAACAGTTCCGGAGTGTTGTCAAGCGCTGCCTTACCCGCCGAGCGCGCCGCACGCAGCATGCCGACAAGGCTGGCACCACTGGCAGCAGACGCTGTCGCCGCGTCAGCAGATTCACGCACCACCGTCAGGATCGTTCCTTCGATCGGCTTCAACACGGCTTGATACGCAGCCGTCGACGCCGCCTTCAAACCCTCGGCCACCTTGGTGGCGGTGAGATCCGTTGCGCCCTTCAAGGTTCCGACCAGACCGCGCAGGATCTGGCTGAGGATGACGCCGCTGTTGCCCCGTGCCCCCATCAAACTCCCGTGACTGATGGCATTACAGGTCGAATCCAGCTCGGCATCGGCGAGGTCGAGCTCGGCGACCACAGCGTCGAGCGTGCGAGCCATGTTGGTTCCGGTATCGCCGTCGGGGACCGGGTACACGTTGAGCCGATTGATACCGGCGGCATGGATCTTCATCGTGTCGCGGAACGTGACGACCGTGCTGCGCAATGCTTCGGAGCTGAACCGTTCCAACGTGGGCACGCCGACAGACTAGGG
>JAENVT010000421.1 GCA_016650435.1 Ilumatobacteraceae bacterium | reverse complement strand
TTTCGCCGGAGAGCCAACGCCGCAACAGCTCGAGCTCTACGAAATCGTGCTAGCCGCGCAAGTTGCCGGCGTGGCGGCAGTCGAGACCGGTGTCAGCACGGCCGAACTCGACTCGGTGTGCCGCGATGCGATCGAGGAGACTGGTTTCGGCGAGTGGTTCAGTCACGGAACCGGTCATGGCGTTGGCCTGTTGATTCATGAAGACCCGTTCATCAACCGCACCGGAGACCTGAAATTGCAGGTCGGGGACGTAGTGACCGTGGAACCTGGGGTCTATCGTGAGGGATTCGGCGGTATCCGTGTCGAAGACCTTGTGGTCGTGACCGAGAACGGGTGCCGCGTACTGACTGCATCGCCGAAGGATTCACCGTGCCCGCCATCACCACCAATGACCTGAAGAACGGAATCACCCTCGAGCTCGACAACGGGCTGTTTCAGGTGGTCGAGTTCCAACACGTCAAACCAGGCAAAGGCGGCGCATTCGTGCGCACCAAATTGCGTAACGTCAAGAACGGCAACGTGTTCGACCGCACCTTCAACGCAGGTGTTCGCGTCGAGCAGGCCCTGCTCGAGAAGAAGGACATGCAGTTCCTCTACCGCGACGGCGACGAGTACGTGTTCATGGACACCGAGAACTACGACCAGATCCACGTTGCCCCTACTGCCCTCGGGGACGCGGCCAACTACATGGTCGAGCAGGCGATAGCGATCATCGCCTTTTATCAGGGTGACATCGTGTCGGTCGAGATACCCGCCTCCGTGGAGTTGACCATCACGGATACCGAACCAGGCATGCAGGGCGACCGCGTGTCAGGGGCTCGCAAGCCCGCGACCCTCGAGACCGGACTCACCCTGCAGGTGCCGCTGTTCATCAACCCGGGTGACCGCGTCAAGGTCGATACGCGCAGCGGCGACTACATCACCAGAGTCTGAGGTGGCACGACGCAGGGTCCGCCACGCCGACGACGAGCGCTCCGATTCGCGCGAGCGGGCGATGATGCTTTTGTACGAGGCCGACTCGAAGGGCATCCCCGCCAGCGATGTGTTGGCCGCGCAGATCTCCGATACCGACGAGTTGACAACTTTGCTCGTCGAAGGCGTCGAGCGGAATCAGAGCCAACTCGACGCGGCGATCACGGAGTATGCCAGGGGCTGGACGTTGGCAAGGATGCCGACCATCGATCGCACAGTGCTTCGAATCGCCGGGTTCGAATTGCTCGGCCGTTCTGACGTGCCTGTTGCGGTTGTGCTCAACGAGGCGGTGGAGTTGGCGAAGCGGTTCTCGACCGACGACTCCGGTCGCTTTGTCAACGGGGTGCTATCGGCGCTGGTACCCGTGTTGCGGCCGAGTGCCTGACACCAGGATCAATTCGACACGTATCATCGCGACGTGATCTCGGAGGAAGAAGTCGTCTCTACCACGGAGTTCGTCGAAGACGAGACCGGCGAGTTCACGATCACGCGCGTCGAGCGATGGATCGAGCGGATCCAGACTATCCATCCCGCGGCGTGGTTGACCGCTGCCGGCGCGGCGTTGTTTGCCCTCGTGTTCGGCAAGCTCGGCGTGCAGCATCACGACAACTTCGGCACGTGGTCATACGACATGGGCATCTACGACCAGGGCTTCTGGCTGGTGTCGCGCGGTGGACAGAGCTTCATGACTGTGCGCGGCATGGAGTTCTGGGGCCACCACCTCAACCTGGTCGTCCTCGCTTACGTGCCGTTCTACTGGCTCGGCGCCGGTCCATCGTTCCTCTACGTCTCCCAGGCCGTCGGGCTGGCTGCAGCAGCCTTCCCGATCTACCTCATTGCTCGCGACCGGTTCGCCAAGCCGTGGATGGGCCTGCTGTTCGCCGTCGTGTACTTGATGTACGCCCCGATCCAGTGGATCGCCTGGGCCAACTTCCACCCCGAATCACTGGTGATCGCGCCGCTGTTGTATGCGTGGTGGTTCGCAACCCACCGCCGTTGGCGCGGCATGTTCATCGCCTTGGTGATCGCTCTGTCGATCCGCGAGGACACGGCACTCGTGGTGATCATGCTCGGACTGATCCTGGCGTTCATGTATCGCCCCGGCAAGGGCGACCATCGCGATCGGATGATGGCGCTGTGGACGTTCGTCTTGGGTTTCGGGTGGTACGTCGTTGCGACCAGGTTCGTGATCCCGCATTTCAACCAGGGCAATCCGCCCTTCTACATCCAATACTTCTACAGCAATTACGGCAAGGACGTGCCGGCCATCATCGAGACGATGCTCCGCCACCCCAACAGGGTGGTCAGCGACGCGACGCACGTCGATCGATTGCGGTTCTACCGTGACCTGGCGCTGCCACTGGGCGGGCTGTCATTGGCCGCGCCGTTGGCCCTGTTGATGGCGCTGCCGCAGATGCTGGCCAGCGTGATCGGGCTCAGTCCGTACGCGCGCAGCATCCACTACCAGTACACGGCGATGATGATCGCTCCGTTTCTGATTGCGACGATCGAGGGCGCACGGGTTCTGTGGCGGTTCAAGGTCATGCATGTCATCCTCCCGGTCTGGTTGCTCGGATGCGCGTACATGACCAACGTTGCGTGGTCGCCGTCACCCATCGGTGATGCCTACAACGTGTGGGCGCAACCAAGCCCACGGCACGACGCGATGCGCGAGGCGTTGAAGCTGGTGCCCGACGATGCATCGGTTGCGGCGACCTACACGTTGCTGCCGCACCTCTCGCACCGCGCCCAGATCTACGACTGGCCCAACCCGTGGGTGCCTTCGTACTGGGGCAACGACGACGGCTACCGGCTACCGGATCCGTTGACCATCGACTACATCGTCCTCGACCAGCAGCAAGTCGGTGAGGCACAGAAGCCCCTGGTCGCCGGACTCATTGCCCCAGGCGGTCCATATCAGGTGTTGTTCAACGTCGACGACGTGCTGGTCGCCAAACGTAAAACCGCTGGCTAGCGGCGGCGGGCGATCGCCAAAAGGTTCTTGCCGAACGGCGGGTTGGGCACCAGGCGCTGCATCAATTTGCTGACTGGCACGACCATGCGATCGAAGACCCCCGACGACATCGGGCTCAACGATTGCCGGTTCAGCAGGCGATACATCAGCCAGTACGGCACGACGCCGGCAACCTCGATGTAGCGCAGTTCGACGATCTCGAAACCGGCGTCGGCGATCACCTGGCGCAGGCGGGCCTTGTCGTAACGACGATGGTGTCCCGACTTGTAGTCGAGACTGCCGTACAACCGCGACATGGCAGGTACGAACACCCCCAGCGAACCGCCAGGAGCGACAAGTTGGAACGCGGTGCGCATCTCGGCAGCGTCGTCGAGGATGTGTTCGAGGACGTTGACGTACACGATGGAATCGAATTGCTGCGGTCGCGTTGCTGCAAGCTCCTGCGACGTGAGTTGCAGGGGTGTGACGTTGCGCAATCCCTTTGTCGTCGACTTCAACTCGTCGAACAGGTTCTCGGCGGGCTCGATCGCCGTGATCTCGCTCGCCGGCTTCCGTTCGGCCATCTTGGTCGCGATGGTTCCGATGCCCGCGCCGACCTCGAGGACGCGATGGCCGAGGTGTGGCGTCAACTCATCGGTAATCCATCCGAAGAAGTGGCTCGCCTGGGCCAGGTTCTCCAACTCCTCTGCCGCACCGAACTGCGAGTTCGAGGAGGCCTGCTGGGCTTGCATGCGCGGCGAACGAGCTGCCCACGTGGCCTGGTCGCGGCGACCCTCGCCACGAACTTCGGCCACCAATACGCGCGTGGCGTGCAGGCTGCGCCAGAACGCGAACACATCGGAGAAAGAAAGTGATCGCACACCCGCGTAGCGCGGACGAAAGGTGATGGGGCATTCGGTCACCGAGAACCCGGCCGCCTGGGCAACCGCAACGGAGGTGGTGAAGTAGCCGTATCCATCCGCGGGTATCTGGCGATCGATCCACAGTTGGGCGACGTCTGGACGGATGATGCGGAACGACGTCGTCGCGTCGTGCACGCCACGCAAACCGATGATCCGGCGGGCAAGCATGTTGGCCGTTCGGCTGATGACTGAGCGCAGCGCTGATGTGCCGGGCGAGGAGCCGCCCCGCGCCCATCGTGACCCGATGGTGACGCCGCTCTGGCGAGCGACGAAGGTACGAACGACGTCGGTGATCTGGCGTGCATCGTGATGGCCGTCGGGGTCGAGGGTGACGAAGAAATCGCGATCGGCGCTCCGCAACAGATGCTCGAAACCGGCGAGCTGTGAGCGCCCGAGGCCGAGGTGCGAGCCGCTGAGCACCTCGAGCTTGATGCCCAGTCGCGCTGCCTCGTCGGTAGCTATAGCGGCGGTGTTGTCGGGACTGGAGTCGTCGACCAAGAGTACGTCGATCTCGATGCCAGAGCGACGCAAGACCGAGGCGGATTCCTCGATCTCGGCCAGTACCGGCCCGACCGACGCACCGCTGTTGTACGTGGCGAGCACGACCGTGCCGCGCAGTTCAGGCATCTCGGCAAGGTACCACCGGGCGCGAACCGATGTCCGGCGGTCGCGGCTGCATCGAGGCAACGCCGGGACACAACGCCGGGATTGGGCGGTCGCTCCTGCTACGGTGGCCCTGCCGTGAAATGGGTCCCGTGAGGCCCATACGGGAGGAGCAATTCGTGATATTTCTCGATCTGGGCGCCAGTCTGCGCGCCCGACCTGGTGCTGTGAGCGGGCCGTGGCGCCCAGATCCGGCACATCGCAAGGGTATGGATCATAGTTATTCAGTACACTGCATGATCATGCAATGGGTGCGTCGATGATCCGAGAAGCCGCGCTCGTGCTGGCCGATGGCAGCGCCTTCGAGGGTGAACAGTTCGGCGCCGAGCCCCCAAACGGTGTCTCCAGCGGCGAGGTGGTCTTCAACACGGTGATGAGTGGCTACCAGGAGGTGATCACCGACCCGTCGTACGCCGGCCAGATCATCACCTTCACGTACCCGCACATCGGCAACTACGGCGTCAACGCAACTGACTTCGAATCTCGGAGGCCGTTCTGCCGCGGCGTGATCGTCCGCCAGATCGCCCGACGGCACAGCAGCCACCGCGCCGAGGCGTCGCTGGATGCGATGCTGACGCGTTACGGCATCAGCGGTCTCGCCGGGATCGACACGCGGCGGTTGACGAGGCTGCTGCGCGACACCGGGGCGATGCCTGGCGCCTTCGGCACCGCGGATGAAGCGTCACTGCGCGCCGCGGCCGCCGCAGAGCCGGGCACGGACGGTATCGATCTCGTCGCCGAGGTCACCACGCCGCAGTCGTACTCGGTCGGTGGTGGTGAACGATTGATCGTCGCCTATGACTTCGGCCTCAAGCAATCGATCCTGCGCTCGCTCTCGTCGCTCGGACGGATCGAGGTGGTACCGGCATCAACGACCGCGGCCGACGTGTTGGCTCGCAAGCCCGCCGGTGTGTTCTTGTCGAACGGCCCTGGCGACCCGGCAGAAGTGGGCTACGCCGTGAATGCGATCGCCGAACTGCTCGGCGAGGTTCCCGTATTCGGCATCTGTCTCGGGCATCAACTGCTCAGCAGGGCGATCGGCGGCTCGACGTTCAAGCTGCCGTTCGGCCACCATGGCGGGAACCACCCCGTGCGGCACGAGCCAAGCGGGCGCGTCGAGATCACCAGTCAGAACCACAACTTCTGCGTGGATCCGGCGAGCCTCGACAGCCGTGCAACGGTGACTCATCTCAACCTCAACGACCAGACCGTGGAGGGTCTTCGTGTCGAGGGCTTGCCGGCGTTCAGCGTTCAATACCACCCCGAGGCCGGCCCTGGCCCTCACGATGCCAGGTATCTGTTCGCGATGTTCTCGGCAATGATGCACGATCCTGGGGGATTTGCTGCAGGCCGACCAATCGCTGCAGCGCTCGGCCCGAGCATCAGCGGGTACCAGTCGGCCTCGCTGATCCAGCCGGAGCTCGGGGTGGCCTGATGCCGAAGCGCACCGACATCCACTCGATCCTCATCATCGGTTCAGGCCCGATCGTGATCGGCCAGGCATGCGAGTTCGACTACAGCGGGACGCAGGCCTGCCGTGTGCTGCGCGAGGAGGGCTACAGGGTCATCCTCGTCAACTCCAACCCGGCCACGATCATGACCGATCCCGACTTCGCCGATGCGACGTACATCGAGCCGATCACCCCGGAGGTTGTCGCCAAGATCATCGAGCGCGAGCGCCCTGACGCGGTGTTGCCGACGCTCGGTGGCCAAACGGGTCTCAACACGGCAATGGCGCTCTACGAGCTCGGCATCATCGGTGTGCCTGGCACGCCCGAGATGATCGGCGCCAACGCCGAGGCGATCTCGACAGCCGAGGATCGCGACAAGTTCAAACAGGCGATGATCGAGATCGGCTTGTCGGTTCCGGTCAGCGGCATCGCCCATACCCTCGATGAGGCGATGGCGGTCGTCGAACAGATCGGGCTGCCGATCATCATCCGTCCCGCCTACATCCTCGGTGGACGCGGAACGGGAATTGCCTCGACGCCCGAGGAGTTCGAGGTGCGGGCTGCCGAA
>JAENVT010000420.1 GCA_016650435.1 Ilumatobacteraceae bacterium | reverse complement strand
GTCTTGCCCGAACCCGTCATGCCGACGATCACTCCGTGCGTGGTGAAGTCGCCAGAAGCAACGGTCGTCAGGCTCGCCGTGCGCTCGTGTTTGGCCGGGTCGATCTGCCCGCCGAGGAGGAAGTCAGCCATGGCCGCACGTTACCTCCGCGCTCCTTGCTACGCCGCGGCCGCCTCGACTCGATACGCGCAGCGACGATCGCCAGCCAAAACATGCTGTGTTCGAGTGACGGTCACGTCGGATCCCAGGGCACGTTGGAAGGCATCGAGCTCGGCATTGCACAGCGCGCCGCACGCCGCAGCGGCATCGCGAATAGGGCAGTGGTGCTCGATCAATATCAACGCGTCTCCGTCGGTGGTGACCTCGGCGAGGTAGCCCTCGTCCGTGCGAATATCGGCGAGGCGGCGCACGCGGACCGCCACATCTTTGGAATCTGCAAGTGCGAGCGCGTACCCGGCAGCCTGCCGGTCGGCTCTCGCCGCAATGACCCGATTCAACGCCTTGTCGCCCAGCGTCGATCGCACCGACGTGATGAGATCGACTGTCAGTTCCCCGTGACGGTCCGGGAACGCGCCGGCAGCTGCTGCAGCCAACTGCCAGTGGACGGGCGGGCGTCCGCGACCCGCTGGCTCGGCGATCGAGCGCGTGACCATGCCGACTTCCTCGAGGGCGTCGAGGTGCTGGCGCAGAGCTGTGTCGGTGAGTCCGAACTCGGCGGCAAGATCTGTCGCAGTTGCCGATTCGACGCGCTTCAAGCGTTCGATGATTCGGCGCTTGGTGTCGGACAGCTCTGCCACTCGAGGCATCCTACCCCGACTGGGCGTATTTCGGAAGCTGCCCCTTGCATAATCAACGCGCAAGATGAGCGGATGAAATGAGAGGGTTGGCGATGGGCTTTGACAAAATGTACAGATCATGAGCAGTGCCGAGCAGACCGCCATCGCCTTGGAAAATCAATTCGGTTTGGCGGATCGAGTAGTCGATGAAGCCGCGCTCGCCAACAGCGTTCAGCGCTTTCGCGACCAAGGAATCACGCTGCCGACGTTTGCCGAGTTGGCAGACCCGTCGAAGATCGACCCGGGCAACGTCGGTGATGCCGACAAGAACGGCCCAGACGCCAGGAACCTGTGGCGCGTTCATTGGTACAACGACCTCGCCGGCAGCCGTGTCGACGTACCCGATCACGTCGTCTTGCCGAGGAGCCTCACCGGTGTCGATAGCCCGATCATCGTGGTGTTCGGAGACCGCTTTCCGATGATCACTGCCCACAAGGTATTGGCGGCGTACGCATGCCTTGCCCCGCGGGTGGTGACCGGACAGTTCGATCCAACGCGGCACCGGGCAATCTGGCCATCGACAGGAAACTACGCCCGCGGCGGCATCGCCATCAGCCGAATCATGGCCAGTCGCGGTGTCGCAATTCTGCCGGCCGGAATGAGCCAGGAGCGCTTCGACTGGCTCGACGAGTGGTGTGCCAATCCCGCCGAAGATGTCATCAAGACGGTGGGCACCGAGAGCAACGTCAAAGAGATCTACGACGCCTGCAACGCACTGGCCAAGGATCCGACCAACTTCGTGCTCAACCAATTCTGCGAGTTCGGCAACCACCTCGCTCATTTCGAGGTGACCGGCCGGGCACTCGGCCATGTCTTCGAACATGTGCGGGCAGCGGCAGGTCGCGATTTGCGGCTCGCCGCATTCGCCAGCGCGACCGGATCAGCAGGCACGATCGCGGCGGGCGACCGATTGAAAGATGCGTACGGCACCAAGATCGTTGCCGTTGAGGCTCTCGAATGCCCGACGTTGCTCGAGAACGGATTTGGTGAGCACAACATCCAAGGGATTGGCGACAAGCACGTGCCGCTGATTCACAATGTGATGAACACCGATGTCGTTGTCGCCGTCAGCGATCGGGCAACCGACCAATTGCAGGTGATGTTCAACACTGACGATGGCCTCGGCTACCTGGCCGATCGACGGCTGGTCCCGATGTCGGTTCTGCAAACGCTCGAACACTTCGGGCTCAGCAGTATCTGCAACGTCTTGGCGGCGATCACTACCGCCAAGCTGCTCAACCTCGGGCCCGACGATGCACTGATCACCGTTGCCACCGACGGCGCAGCGCTTTACCCGAGCGAGCGCGACAAGATCACCGCCCGAGACTTCGGTGGGGGGTTCACCAATCTCGATGCTGCAGCAGTGTGGGGCGAACACCTGGCCAACGTGCCCACGGCTCATGCGATCGAATGTTCCGAACGAGATCGCACGCGGATCTTCAACCTCGGTTACTACACGTGGGTCGAACAACAGGGCACGCCATTCGAACTGTTCGAGTCTCGACGCTCGCAAGACTTCTGGCGCGGACTGCGACGGTTTCTGCCGGTATGGGATGAGATGATCGCCGAGTTCAACGCCAGCGTCGCGGCGGGCTGACAGTGATTGCAACCGGTGCAGCGGGATGGTCGTGCGCGGTGTGCGGCACACACGTCGACATCGCTGCGCCACTTGTCTGGCGATGCCCACGCGCCAGCGGCTCCGATCCACATCATGCGCTGCAACTCGTTCAGGGCATTGCGCCATTGCGAGGGATCGAGGACACCAACCCGTTCATCGCCTTTCAGCCGTACCTCGCGTGGGACAGTTTCGCGGCGGCCAACGGAATGACCGAGGCGGCGCGCGCGGCGCTGATTCGCCAACTCGACGTTGACATCGCCGGTGTCGCCGGAACCGGCTTCCACGTCACACCGTTCGATCGGGCCGATGCCTTGAGCGACGCGTTGGGCTTCACCGAGGACGGTGGTGTCTGGGTCAAGGACGAGACCGGCAATGTCGCCGGCAGCCACAAGGCTCGACACCTGATGACCATCTTGCTGCACCTGGTGACCGTCGAGTCGCTCGGTCTGGCGCCGTGGACGAACGCCGCAGATCGCCCGACGTTGGCCATCGCTTCATGTGGCAACGCCGCATTCGCCGCGGCGACGTTGGCCGCTGCTGTCAAGTGGCCGCTGCGCGTCTTCGTGCCGCCGCACGCCGATCCGGCTGTGATCGCCGGCCTCCGACAACTGGGCGCCGACATCGTCGAGTGCCCGCGCCGAGACGGGGACCCGCCCGGCGATCCGTGCATGCATCGCTTCCGCGAAGCGGTCGCCACTGGTGCAATCCCGTTCACGGTGCAGGGCACCGAGAATGTCTGGTGTCTCGATGGCGGTCGCACCATCGGTTGGGAGATGGCCTGGCACCTCGAGGAAAACGTCGTCGGTCCACCACTGGATCGCTTGTTCGTCCAGGTCGGAGCGGGAGCCCTCGCGGCGTCGGCGATCAACGGGTTCCGCATGAGTGGCGTGACGCCGCGATTGCACGCGGTGCAGACCGACGGTTGCGCGCCCTTGCAGCGGGCCTACGCGAACGTCGAAGCGATCGGCGGTCCGAAGGAGGCCGCGGGGCATTGGAGCGATTGCATGTGGCCGTGGGAGCACGTCGGCAACTCGGCCGCAGACGGCATCCTCGATGACGAAACGTACGACTGGATCCCTGTGGTGCGGGCGATGGACGAAGCAAACGGCGGGCCGATCGTGGTCACCGAGGCGCAGGTGCGCGAGGCGAACGACTTGGGTCGAGCGACCACGGGGATCGATGCGTCGCACACCGGTACGGCGGGTCTCGCGGGCCTGCTTGCCGCGCGAGACACCATTGACCCCGGGGAGCGCGTCGCCGTGATCTTCAGCGGTGTCAGCAGGGCGTAGCGATGACGGGTCTCGGTGACGCAGGGCGCAAGCAAAAGGGCGTGAGTTGGGAGTCGTGGGTCATGCCCCTCGCCGAGGACGCCGTCGTAACGAAGTGGCGCGCTCAGCGGGACGACCGTGCGGATGGGCGGTAGCGTGGTCGCCATGTCCGACCTCATTCGTCCCATGGCGCTCGACCCGGGTTTCGACCCGCGTAGCGATGTCTTCAACAGGCTGCTGAAGAACCGGGTCATCATGCTCGGCACCGATGTCAACGACGACATGGCCAACCAGATCTGCGCCCAGTTGCTGTACCTCGAAGGCGAAGAAGGGGCCGCCGACATCTGGCTGTACATCAACAGTCCCGGCGGTTCGGTGACCGCTGGCATGGCGATCTACGACACCATGCAATTCATCTCGTGCGATGTTGCCACGGTGTGCATGGGGATGGCTGCCTCGATGGGTCAGTTCCTACTCACGGCCGGTGCCGCGGGCAAGCGGTACACCCTGCCGAACGCGCGCATCATGATGCACCAGCCCCTCGCCGGGTTGCGTGGTCAGGCCACCGACATCGCCATCCAGGCCGAGCAGCTCGCCTACACCAAGCGTCGTATGGCCGAGCTGACGGCGCACCACTCGGGCCAGACGCTCGAGCAGATCCAAAAGGACAGCGAGCGCGATCGCTGGTTCACGGCCGACCAGGCAAAGGCCTACGGTCTCGTCGACGCTGTCAAGACAAAGCGCGGCGAGCTGCCCAACGTCTAGACCGCTGGTGTGGGCGGAAATCAAGACTGACACGCGTGTCGGGCAGTCGGGTCCTTTCGCAAGGCACTTCCCATCGGGCTCCACTGTCGAAGTGTTGTCGGTGGGCACGAGGTTGGTGCGGTGGGACAACACTTCGGCAGTCAACGGGCGAGCTACGGCGCTGGGACGGTCTCGACGACCACGGGAAGTGTCGTCGTCGGTGTCGCCAGGGTGACGCCACAGACCTTGGACGTGTAGTCGGCGATCGCCGTTGCCGCGTGCTGCGACGACCGGGCCATGTCGGCGATCTTCTGGACTGCGGCCGGGTCCGTTGCATCGGCAGTCGCGGCTGCCGCGAGGACCGACGTCATGGTCTCCCATTCCTTCTGAACGGCAAGTGGCGCGACCGCGGTGATCGATTGGTAGAGCTTGGATGTCGCATCGATCCCAGCCGGGTCGACGATCGATGGCGCATTCAGTTGATCGAGATTCGCGCTGACCGCAGTGCAGTACTGCGCGTCGGTTGTCGTCGGTGTGTCGCTCGAACACGCCGTGAGGACCCCGAGGGCCACGGCAACGACCAAGACAACGTTCCGCACACAGGCAGTCTCCCAGGCCCGAATGAGAAATGAGTGTCATCGGAGTTGCGGCTTCGGACTCCACGGATACAGTGCGTTCACCGTCGAGGGTCCGGTTGCCGAACTCTTCCAGCCATGTTCACGCGGCGTTCAACGTCGCAGTAGCTGGAGGTCCGCGCATGCTCGCCGCCGTCCGTTCCGCAACCTTGCTCGGTGTCGAGGGTCGTCCGGTGACCGTCGAAGTACATGTCTCTACCGGGCTACCCGGCTTTCAAATCGTCGGCCTGCCCGACGAGGCCTGCCGCGAATCGCGAGATCGGGTGCGCGCCGCCGTGATGTCCAGCGGGCTGCCTTGGCCGTCGTGTCGCATCACAGTCAATCTCGCGCCGTCGAACCAGCGAAAGGGCGGGTCCGGGCTCGATCTGGCGATCGCTGTCGGGATGCTCATCGCCAACGGCGAGATTCCCGCCGACGCCGTTTCCGGGTTCGGGTTCATCGGTGAGCTCGGGCTCGATGGTTCGTTGCGGTCGGTTGCCGGTGTTGCTCCGATGGTCGGAGCCCTCGACGACCTGATACCGGTCGTATCTCGCGGATCGTTCCGCGAGGCCAGGGCCATCTCGCCCGGCCGGGTGCGGGTCGCCGCGTTTCTCCGCGAGATCGTCGATGCGCTCAATGAGGTCGAGCCGTGGCCCGACGAGCCCGACGACGATTTCATAGACGATGAGCCGCCGATCCCCGACCTCTCCGACGTGCGCGGCCAGGCGCTGGCTCGCAAGGCGTTGGAGGTCGCAGCGGCAGGCGGGCATCACCTGCTGCTCGTCGGCCCGCCGGGCTCGGGCAAGACGATGCTGGCCCAGCGCATGCCAGGTCTGCTGCCGCCGTTGAGCCCGGCGCTCGCACTCGAAGCCACCATGGTCCACTCTGCCGCCGGTGTTCGGCTGCCATCCGTGGGAATGATTCGCCGAGCGCCGTTCAGGGCGCCGCATCACAGCAGCTCGATGGTTTCACTCGTCGGCGGCGGAACGTCGAGTCTTCGTCCCGGCGAGATCAGCTTGGCCCACGCGGGCGTGCTCTTCTTGGACGAGCTCGGCGAGTTCTCGCCGATGGTGCTCGATGGCTTACGCCAGCCATTGGAAGAAGGCGTCATTCGCGTCGCCAGAGCGCGCGCCAGTGCGACGTTGCCGGCCAGGTTCTTGCTGGTGGCGGCGACGAATCCGTGCCCATGCGGCGGTGGTCCACCGGGGTCGTGCGATTGCGACGACGGCGCCCGTCTGCGCTACCTCCGTCGTCTCAGCGGGCCGCTACTCGATCGATTCGATCTCCGGGTCGGTGTCGCCAGACCCGGTGTCGACGACCTATTGCAGAGCGGCGGCGGCGAGAGCACCGCGGTCGCCGCGGTCCGCGTTGCGGCTGCACGCGAGGCCGCTGTTGATCTACGGGGCACACTCAACAGTGCGATACCCGCGTCGCATCTCGACATCCTTGCCCCGCTGCAGCCGGAAGCAAGGCTGATGTTGCGCAACGAACTCGAACGCGAACGGTTGACCGGTCGCGGCTACCACCGCATTCGCCGCGTCGCCAGAACGATTGCCGACCTCGATGGCGACCTGTCTGCGCCGGTGGCCGAGGAGCACGTTGCCATGGCGCTGCAACTCCGAGTCAGACTGCGTGTTTCGGTTCGCGAGCAGGTTGCATGAGCACCGACCTGCCGCCCGAGGCGTACGCCGCGGCGCTCGCTTCGTTCCCGCACATGTCGATCCATCGACTGGGTGCACTCCTTCGCCACCACGTTCCCTCCGAGGCGTATTCAGTCGCAGTCGGCGACCACCGTCCGGCGGGATTGATCGAACGGGT
>JAENVT010000419.1 GCA_016650435.1 Ilumatobacteraceae bacterium | reverse complement strand
GTCGATCACTTCAAGCGGATCAACGACGAATACGGCCACGATGCCGGCGACACGGCCCTGCGCGACGTTGCGAATGTGATGCGCCGCGAGGTGCGCGCCGGCGATGTCGTCTACCGCTACGGCGGTGAGGAGTTCTGCGTGCTGCTGGCCAAGACCAACACGACCGAAGCCGGACAGGTCGCCGAACGCATCCGGTTCGCCGTATCGCAAATGTCGTTGACAGTCGACGAACCGTTGACCGTCTCGATCGGCGTTGCGCTCGGCAAAGGCGAGCACGTCGCCCAGACGATGTTGCGAGCAGACGAGGCATTGTTCAAGTCGAAAGAGGGCGGACGCAATCGAGTAACGCTTGCCGCTCAACCGTTGCTCGGGCCGATGGCGGTTTCGCTCCCCACGGAACCCGCGCGCGGCGCTACGTTGAGGTAACCACTCGCCCCACCGGAGCATCCATGACTGCAACGCATTCCGCCGGCAGGCCGCGTCCTGCTGTCGAACACATGCCCGCCTACCGACCCGGCAAGGCTGCAGCTCAAGCCGAGGCAGAGCACGGCATCACCAACGCGATCAAGTTGGCGTCGAACGAGAACCCTCTGCCCCCGATCCAATCGATCGTCGACGCCGTTACCGCCGCCGCGAGGGGAGCCAATCGCTACGCCGACCATCGGGCTACGGCAGTTCGCGAACGGCTGTCGGCGTGGCTCGATGTCGGCGCCGAGCACATCACCGTTGGCGCCGGCTCCGTCGGGCTGCTCCAGCAACTGTTCCTGACCTACGTCGATCCTGGCGACGAAGTGGTCTACCCGTGGCGCTCGTTCGAGGTCTACCCCGTCTACACGTTGCTGATGGCCGGACTTGCCGTGACCACCCCGCTGAACAGCGATCACGCCTTCGATCTTGCCGCGGTCGCTGCCGCAGTCACCGATCGCACCAAGTTGGTGCTTCTGGCAACGCCTAACAATCCGACCGGCACCGCCGTGTCGACGCGCGACTTGGCAACGTTGCTCGATGGCATCTCACCGGCGACGATCGTCGTGATCGACGAGGCATACCGCGAGTTCCTCGATCCGTCGCTCGGAGACCCTGTGCGCGATCTCATCCCCCGCTACCCCAACGTCGTCGTCACTCGCACGTTCTCCAAGGCCCAGGGGATGGCAGGCATCCGCGCCGGGTACGCGATCGCCGATCCCGACGTCATTGTTTCGATCGACAAGACCTTGTTCCCATTCGCAGTCAGTGCGCTCGCTCAGGCGGCTGCCATCGCGGCAATCGATGCCGAGGACGAGATCGGCGAGCGGGTGGCCAACATCCTCAGCGAGCGAGCCAGGGTGATCGCCGAGCTCAGTGCCATCGGATGGAAGTTGCCCGACGCCCAGGCCAACTTCGTGTACCTGCCGATCGGCGAGCGAACCGACGAGATCTACCTCGGTCTCGAACGGCGCGGCGTGGTCACCAGGCCGTTCCCCAACGAGGGGATTCGCGTCACGATCTCGACGCCGGAAGAAAATGACCGCTTCCTCGGCACGCTCGCCGACGTGATGGGCTAGCTCGTTGGTCTGCTAGGTCAGCAGCGACGCCAGTGACCACACGGCAGCGACCAGCCCTATCAGGCCCATCAACACGCTGCGGCCGATCGGTGCCTTGTCCAGATCCCCCTCCTTCGGCGGCGGCGGCTTCACCAGCGCCATCAGGTTGCCGGCGAACAATGCACCTCCCAGTGCCAGGACCAGGTAAGCCAGGAGATCGTCGCCGAGGAACACATATCAAGTCTGGCGGCCTGGTGGTGACACTCCTACTCGGGGGCGCGACAATTGCTCCATGGCGTTTCATCATGTGGCTCTGGCCACCCGCGACACCGCTGCGACCCACCGTTTCTACACCGAGGTGATGGGTTTCGAACTCGTCAAGGTCGTCGTCGGTCCCAACCCCGGCGAGCATGGCGGCTGGAGCAAGCACTTCTTCTTTGCGACCAATCCTTCCGTCAGTCGTGACGAGGGTCTGATGGCGTTCTGGGAGTTGCACGACGACCAGATCGCCGACACCTACCCGGTCAACCTCAACACGGCAATCGGTCTGCCGGCGTGGGTCAACCACATTGCCTTCGACGCCGCGTCGATCGAGGAGTTGTACGAACATCGCGACCGTTGGCGTCGCCACGGCCTGACCGTCGCCGAGGTCGACCACGATTTCTGCGTCAGCATCTACACCACCGACCCGAACCGCAACATGGTCGAGTTCTGCCACACCACTCGCCCGTTCACGGAT